>JBEBKE010000115.1:0-7065 GCA_040079555.1 Sphingorhabdus sp.
CGCAAACTGACCGACGACCGTGCCATTGGCGCTGTTTTCCGCGACTGCCCCTCCCGACGCCAGTGTCAGGCTGTCAGGGGCTTCATTGGCGTTGGTCACAGCGATACTGAAGCTTTCGTCATAGCTTAGTCCAGCAGCATCGGTGACGCGGATGATCACCGCATGTGCGGACGCCGCCTCAAAATTCAACAGTGCGCCGCTGGTGACCGTCAAGACTCCCGTCGCCGCATGGATAGAAAACCGGCCGCCTGCATCATTCACCAAAGTGTAGCTGCGCGTGTCGCCGCTGTCGGCGTCGATGGCGGTTGCTGTGCCTACAACGGCACCATCGGCCGCATTTTCAGCGACTGTCGTGCCCGACAATTCCAGATCGGTCGGGGCATCGTTTCCGGGTAGGATATCGAGCGTGAACTGGTCGCTAACGCTGCCTCCCGCGCCATCGGCCGCAGTCACCCGAACATCGATCTGCCCGTCAAAATTTGCTGGCGGCGTGCCGGTAAAAGTGCGTGTTGCAGGATCAAAGTTGATCCAGCTGGGCAGCGCCGACCCGTCGCCAAGCGTCGCCGTCAACACCAGCACATCGCCATCGACATCAGCAAAGCTTCCGGCCGGTACCGTAAAGCTGAACGGCGCGTCTTCAGCCGAAGACTGGTCGGCAAGCGCATTGACCAATGTCGGGCCGTCATTCACCGCAGCGACGGTGAGTGATATCGTAGCCGCATTACTCGCGACAGTGCCGTCATTGGCCTGAAAGGAGAAGCTGTCTGCGCCGTTATAGTCGCCGTTGGGCGTATAGACATAGCTGCCATTGGCGTTGAAGATGAGTGTGCCGTGCGCGGGGCCAGAAATCAGGCTGTAAGTCAAAGCATCGCCATTGGCATCGGCTGCCAGCGCCTGTCCTGCAATACTGCCGTCTTCGTTACCTGCCGCCGCGCCATCCTGAGCGACCGGAGCTGCATTGATTAATGTGCCGGTCGAGAAATCACGGCGGCGCCAAACATCGAGGACGGTGTCAGGTTCATAGGAACCAGATATCGACGTCAACTCGCCATAATCCAACCACAAGGCAGTGAAGCCGCCGCCGGGTGTAGCCGCCAGATGCAAGGATGATTGGTCGCCTGCGCCGGTGATGTTTAGAGTGATCGGTTCTCCGACCTGGGTTCCATCGCGATTATACTGCCGGGCATCGACCGCGGTCCCGCTCTCATCGCCATTCTCCCAAGCGCCCTCTGCTTGCCCAATGACAAACGTCATATCAGGCAAGGTGACCAAAGCATTGGCAAAATCCGCGCCATAGGAACTGTCGGTGGGCAGCGTCGTTATTGGCGATTGCGCGGTACCGTCAGCATTGAACAGTTGAAACAGGGTACCCGCAGGGCCGTTCCAAACCATGATAAACGAGCCATCGGCAAATGCCTCAACCGCGGGACCGACGATATCGGCCCAGAAACCGCCAAAGTCGGTACTGACGGTTGCGCTGCCTGTGACTGCCCCGCCACTGCTATCGAAAACTTGCATCTTTAATATTAGCCCACCGACTTCGTTGTCAAAATCGATCCAAGTCGCAACAACATTGCCATTCGGTAAAACCGTCAACTCGGTATTGCCCGCATTAATATCGTCAAATGCGGCGGTGTCGACGAATGCTTGGTTTGTCATTTGCCCCGCAGCATCAAAGAAACGCAAAACGGCTTTTGTAACATAGGATGAAGAACCGTCATCGTTGGGAACGCTTATGAGGTCGACGGCTAAAACAACCATTCCACCATTGACCAGTGCCTCCATGCCAAAGGCGGTTCTTTGGAAGCCTTGCTCTGACGACTGGCCTATCACCACGCCCGCGCCATCATAGCGGACATATTGCACCGCTTCGCCCGACATCGATATCTGCGCGAAAAAACCACCATCAGGAGCTGCTATCGCGTCCAGAAAAAACCGCGCGTTACCAAATTCTGTGGGGGCCGCAAACGCGGGTCCAACGGCATTTCCCGCAGCGTCAAAAAAGCTGCATCATTGCAGTGTTTCCGCCTGTAGGGCTAGTAACCGTCCAGCCCAATAGCACTGTCCCATTGGACAGCACGATTGCTTTGGTCGGTACAATGGCGCCCAGCGTTGTACTGCCCACATCGAGGCATTGGGATTTTAGGTATATTCGGCAGAACCGGAAATGGGCATAATACAAACTCCTTTGGAAGAGCTTGCTATCGTTCGCATAAGTAAAATGCATCTTTGCCGATGCACCGGCACATTGGCGAGACCGTGTCATGGTGTTTCCATATTCCTAGACGGGGGCATCGAGACAAACCGTTACGTTTTGGGCGGATTTGATTGGCGGGTGATACAGCCCTATAACCCGACACGCCGCGAGGGGGGCGCGGGTTGATCATCCGCTATTGTAACCGGTATGTTTTGGAAGTTTCACAGTGGCGCGATCAGTCGGCGTGCTACGGCCTTGGGCACAGGCCAACCTTTAATCTCGGTTGACGACATTTCCGGTGCATATCGACGCCACTGATGTAAGACAGAAGCCGGCAGAACTCCAACTGATTTGATCGATGGGAACGCTCGACCTTGCCGTTCAGCGATGCACACATATGAACAGTCGGCAACTGCGGCCTTTTTTCGCCCCGTTTGTTGCCCCGCATCCACAGCTAGCAGCCGACTCCGCTCAATGTGTAGTTTAAGATACTGATAACTATGGTGAGCCCTGCTGGATTCGAACCAGCGACCTACTGATTAAAAGAATAATCAGTGGGTCGCTAAGCGTCCTTAACTGTCCAAAAATGGCAGAAAACGTACACTCACCATCCATATAGTTCTTGATATGTTCACTAGTATCCAGTACAAAATGTTACCTAAGGTAACAGGTGATTTGTGTCAAAAAAAGTTGGTCTTACAGATGCCCGTATCGTTGGATTATTACCACCGAAAATCGGACAAATCGAAATTACGGACTCAATCGTAGCTGGTTTGCGCCTGAGGGTCGGGGCGAGCGGTGTTAAAACTTATATCTTGCGAAAGCGTATCGGAAGCAAGGTTCATAATGTTACGTTGGGCAGGCATTCGCTGGGCTTTGGACTTGCCGCTGCGCGTCGTCGTGCGCGAGATTTGCTTACCGACATTGAGCAGGGACAAAGCATCCCCAAGCGGTCCGATCCCAATCGCGGATATGCCCAGGGAATTGGCACAATTGGCGAGCTATTTGAAACATATTTGACGAATGAAGTCATAGGGAAAAAGCGAACTGCGCGAGAAATAGAGCGAGTATTTCGCAAATATATTCTTCCGGAAATGGGCGACCGGATAGCTGATACGGTAACCCGCGGCGATGTGACACGCTTCATTGAGAAGATGGCATTTGGCCGGGGTAAGGAAACGCTGCGTATGGCGCGGTCAGTGCATCAGCATTTATCGAGTTTTTATTCTTGGGCGATGCCAAAGCTGGACCGATTACCGGCTCATCCTTGCAGGGATGCGTGGCGACCAAAAGCCTCTAAGCCGCGCGACCGTGTTTTGTCAGACTATGAACTCGGGCAATTGTGGGATGCTTCACTTGGCGAGGGGTATCCTTTCGGCACGGTGGTGCGTTTACTGATTTTGACATCGCAGCGCCGGGGTGAAGTCATCAATGCGGAATGGGACGAATTCGACTTTGACGCAAATCTTTGGACTATTCCTGGCAGCCGAGCAAAAAACGGGATCGCCAACATCGTTCCCTTATCGGCTCAAGCTGTGAGCATTATTGAAGAAATACGAGGTATGTTTGCATCAAGCTCCAATGAGTTTGGGTTGATCGGTAACAGAGTTTTTCCGGCAATTGGCAATCCTGCTCATAGTACCGGCGGCATGCCTAAAGGTTGGCGACGGATAATGGCTTTAGTGCTGCGCGAAACAGATCGTAACATATTGCACTTCACGCCTCATGACATCCGCCGTACCGCTGCGACAGGCTTGCAACGCCTTGGAGTGCCGTTGGTTGTGTCCGAAGCAGTGCTTAATCATCAGTCTGGAGCTGCCAAAGCCGGGGTCGCTGGCGTTTATCACCGCCATAAATATACGGTCGAAAAACAAGAGGCGCTAAGGTTGTGGGGCAATGAGGTTCAACGCATTGTAGATGCGCATGCCGCCGTCAAAAACCGGGGCTCCTCATGGATGACCGCGCAAAGCTAAGTTCCGATCAATCATCGGAACTCGATGCGGCCCATTCAACGCTTATCCGATCAAATCCGGCTTGTGTACCTTCGATGATAATCGACTTCGTTTGTGGAACCTCCACGTCAGCACCGAAATCGAGCACCCAGATCTTTTTTTCTGCAGTTTCGATTAAAAGTCCGCGACGGCTCTTGCGCAGATTTCCGACCAGCCTGATCCTTGCGGGCTTTGACACTGAACTTCCTCTAATCAATTTAATGCCCACCGATCCAGGACGTTACGCACATACCCGGGAGTTTCGCCATTCAGCGGAATTCGTCCCAATCGCGAAACAGCGCCGGGTCCGGCATTATAGGCTGCGACTGCAAGATGCACCACGCCAAATCGGTCAAGCATTTGGCGAAGATATTGTGCGGCGCCAATGATGTTGGCTTTTGGGTCGAAGCGGTTTCGCACACCAAGATCTCGGGCAGTACCGGGCATGAGCTGCCCAAGGCCAGCCGCACCCGCACTGCTTACAGCCTTGGGATTGTAACGGGATTCTGTCCAGATCAATGCATCAAGCAGTCCGTGAGGGATACCAAAGCGCGCTTCAGCTGCATAAACGTCGCCTAAATAGCTCGTTCGCTGAAAGTTGGAACGAAATTTCGTAGATTTCCTATCGTGGTGCGGGCGCTGGACGGAAAATACGGCTTCGCTGGCTAAATGCTGCGTTGGTGCTGGGCGGTAGGGCGGCGACCAGTGACCATGCTCGACAATCTGAAAATCACCCCGGTCGCTGATTCGATAGCCTTGTTCAACACGGGCATTGCTCGTTGACGGCTGATCCGATTGCTCGACAGTTTGTGCAGAAGGCTTGGAAGCCGCAGTTGGTGTAGCGAATACTAAGCCAAGCCCCAATGACCCCAAAAAAAAGATCTTCATTTTCCATTCCTTTTCGAAAACCTAGAAAAGAACATACAATGAACATTGACGGGACGGAATAGCCGTGGCTATGAAGAGAGCGGAGGCAGCGCTCGGTTGCAGGTAGCAACAGCAGGACTTCCGCATGCCCAACAGCCATTCCATTCTCCGATCTTCTCTTGAGACCCGGGCGCGTCAAATTATCAAAGCCCTTGGTGGCCATTGGTCGCGCAAATCAGGCATGTGCTGCTGCCCAGCGCATGACGACAGAACGCCATCGCTGTCTATAGGTGTCGCAGAATCGGCAATTTTGTTCCATTGTTTTGCCGGATGCACGAGTGAGGAAGTGCTTGCAGGCTTCAAGCGCTGCGGCATCCGGCCCAGCGACCTTTTCGACGGGAAGGGCGGACAGATTGCCTCCATTCCAAAACCATTTGGACCCGACGTCAATGCATTGAGACTTTGGCAGCACGCTGTGCCGCTCACAGGCACGGTTGGCGAACGCTATCTTGCTAATCGATTGATACCACTCCGTTCATCCGAATTGCGGTTTCTGGAACGGACGCCTTTGGGGCGCAAACCAGACGTCCAGTTCCTTCCTGCGCTTATTGCAGCTGTACGAATGGATATCGGCATAGTTGCTATCCAGCGTACATTTATTGAACGCGCCACAGCCTCCAAGGCCGGGTTTTTCAAGCCCAAGCGCGCACTTGGGCAATTGGGGGAAGGTGCTGTCCGCCTTTCGGAGCCGGTTGAAGGCAGGCTGGGTCTTGCTGAAGGATCGGAAAGCGCACTTTCTGCGCAAATTCTGTTTGGCATTCCGTGCTGGGCCACACTTGGCAATGAGCGGTTCGGCATAGTCGCTATACCCGAAGGCATCACCGAGCTTCATCTGTTTGTAGACGCTGACAAAGGCGGCGAACTCGCTTTAAAGCGCGGAATTGAGGCTTATGCGCGCCCCGGACGAACGATCATTCCGCACAAGCCTGACCGTCCGGATAATGATTGGAATGATGAGCTTCGGGAAAGAGTCGACAGCCATGCGGCTGCCTGACGGCAGCCCAGAGGGGAGGAGGCTGTTCGTCTTCTGAGGCCCGGTCGGCATTCCCGCGAAGATCGCTGGCCTCGTTTCGGAGGCCAACCCCATGAACCAGCCAGCATTCAATCTAGAATTCTCACGCAACGAAGTTCCTGCGATCACCGCTGCGCGTAGCCTTGCCGAGGATCTTGCTGCCAATGTGCCCATCACGCGCAAACATCTCTCAGAGACCTTCACGCGGCTGACGGGCGCTACCGATGCGGACAATCGCTGGTCGCTTTCTGATGCCCATTCTTCAGTGGAACTGGCGCAACTCCTCTACTTGCAAGCTACAACTAAGATCACTCCGGGCAGCTACATGGCGGAGGCCTTTGATTGCTTCGACAGAATCGAAACCCTTACCCCAATCCAATATAACCGGTCCGAAGAGCAGGTCCGCTTCCAGCAATTCTCGACGCCAATGCGCCTCGCCTGGATCACGGCCCGTGCAGCCGCATTGTCGAATAGCAATCTCACTCTCGAACCGTCGGCCGGAACCGGCATGCTCGCCTTCTGGGCCAGGCAGTGCGGCTCCAAACTTGCGCTCAACGAAATCCATGTCCTGCGGCGCGATGCACTCTACGCATTATTTCCCGATGTACGGGTTTCAATGCACGATGGCGAACTCATTGATGAGGTTCTGGATCCTGCGATCTCCCCCGACACGGTGCTTATCAACCCACCCTATTCGGTCGGTCTCGAGCGCGGCGAAGATGGTCGCACCGGCGCCCGGCATTTGCGTTCGGCCATTGCACGGTTGGCACCCGGCGGCAGGGCAGTAGCTATCATGCCATTATGGTTCGACGTCCATGCTTTCGTCGAGCGCTCGCGGATAGGCCAAGATCTCCATCAGTCTCTAGATCCAAACGATCTAGCGTCGGTCGCCTTGAAAACGGGCAAACCCTTGTCGTTTCGCAGCGTGGAAGCGCTGA
>JBEBKE010000116.1:0-7056 GCA_040079555.1 Sphingorhabdus sp.
GCCGAACCTGTGGCTGTTTGAAATCCGCGAGGATTGCCTGAACTTTTTTGAACGCGCATCGGGCGCACGGATGCACGCGGCGTGGTTCCGCCCCGGCGGTGTGCATCAGGATGTGCCGCTGAAACTGCTGACCGACATCGGCGACTGGCTTGACCACCGGATGCCGAAACTTTTCGAAGACGCGCTTAGCCTCGTTGTCGACAACCGCATTTTCAAACAGCGCAATGTCGATATCGCGACGGTCAGCAAAGAAGACGCGATCAAATGGGGATTTTCCGGGCCGATGATCCGCGGCAGCGGCATCCCTTGGGATATCCGCAAATCGCAGCCTTATGACGTTTATGCCAAGATGGATTTTGACATTCCTGTCGGCACTAAGGGCGATTGCTACGACCGTTTCATGGTCCGCTGCGAAGAGGTGCGCCAATCAATGCGCATCATGAAGCAATGCCTGCTCGAAATGCCCGAAGGCCCGGTGTGCAGCGATGACCGCAAGATCGTGCCGCCCAAACGCGCCGAAATGAAGCAATCGATGGAAGCGCTTATCCATCACTTTAAGCTGTATACCGAAGGCTTCCACGTTCCCGCCGGCTCGGTCTATGTTGCGACCGAAAGCCCCAAGGGCGAATTTGGCGTCTATCTGGTCGCGGATGGCACCAACAAACCCTATCGCTGCAAAATCCGCCCCACCGCATTCTCTCACCTGCAAGCGATCGAGATGATGTCCAAGGGGCATATGCTGGCGGATACAACTGCAATTATCGGCGCGATTGACGTTGTGTTTGGGGAGTGTGACCGGTGATTGGGCAAGCCTCCAAAGTCTTCGCTATTATGTTCTTGGCCTCATCTGCTGGGTGTCTGGCTGAGACGACATCGGATAAGGTCGATAACGATTTTGACAGGAAAGTGATCAATTTTTTGTCGGCGATAGCTGATAACAGTCGAAATGCATCAGGCATGGTTGATCAAGTCCGTTCGATGGAAATGGTCAGCGGCGAAATGAAAAACGAGAATTTTCGTAAATTTGCGAGGATAAAGAAGTCATATCGCATGCAGTCTTTGGATTTTTATGCATCCCATGCAGAGCTTAAAATGGTGGGGTTAAAACCGGCCAATCAGAGCTGTTATGATCGTCTGATCATTTGGATATATCCTGCTAGTACTAAGATGGACCTTAAATATATGATCGAGAAGGAAGGTTATTGCATTACCCCCGTCGACATCAACCTTCCGTCTACTAGGTCGAATTAGGTTCATCATGGCTGACGCAGTCCACATTCCCGACGAAGCCGAAACCCGCGCGAAGTGGGGCGACTTCGCTTGGTCGAAAGCCAATGCGAAAACCGCCGCGATGTATGTTGCGCGATATCCCGCTGGGCGGCAACAATCCGCTGTCATGGCTCTGCTCGATCTGGCGCAGCGTCAGGTGGGCGAGGCGACCAAGACCCAAGGCTGGTTGCCTGTGCCGGTGATTGAATATGTCGCGGGCTATCTCGGCATGCCCTATATGCGCACCTATGAAGTCGCGACCTTTTACACCATGTACAACATGGCCCCCGTGGGCCGGTTCCATGTGCAGGTATGCGGCACTACGCCGTGCATGTTGCGCGGGTCGGATGACGTCATGGCGGCGTGTAAGAATCGCGGTCTGGTAAAGGGCGGAACGACGCCCGACGGGCTGTTCACCCTGACCGAAGTCGAATGCCTGGGCGCATGCGCCAACGCGCCGATGGTGCAGATCAACGACGATAATTTCGAAGACCTGACTTATGACAGCATGAGCGTGCTGTTAGAGGCGTTGGCCAACGACAAGCCGGTGAAGATCGGCCCACAGATCGATCGGCAAGTGAGTGCGCCTGAGGGCGGACCGACGACGTTGAAGGAAATGGTTTCCACCAACCGTGATTATCGGGGGGATTGGTGATGGTCGCCTTGTTCCCGCGCCTGCGCGGTAGAATTATTTCGCGCAAAGACGCAAAGACGCAAAGAGGTTTTGAAACTCTGCGAGCTTTGCGCTCTCTGCGTGAACCAGAATCATTTCACGCAGAGTTCGCAGAGAACGCTGAGAAGATTGCACTTAACCTTTGCGTCTTTGCGTCTTTGCGCGAACAAATAATGGCCCTTCGGGCCGGAGCTGCCGCATGAGCCTGCAAGACAAAGACCGCATCTTCACTAACGTCCACGGCTTTCAACCGTGGAACCTGAAAGCTGCGCAGAAACGTGGTGATTGGGATAAGACCAAAAAGCTGCTCGAAATCGGCAATGATGCGATCATCGAACAGGTCAAAGCATCGGGCCTGCGCGGGCGCGGCGGGGCGGGGTTTCCTACGGGGATGAAGTGGAGCTTTATGCCAAAGGCGCCGACGCCCGAACGCCCGAACTTCCTTGTCATCAACGCTGATGAATCCGAACCCGGCAGTTGCAAAGACCGCGAGATTATCCGCCACGATCCGCACAAGCTGATCGAAGGGGCGCTGATCGCTGGTTTCGCGATGCGCGCGCGCGCCGCCTATATCTATATTCGCGGCGAATATATTTTTGAGGCAAAGGTATTGGAGGACGCGGTCGCAGAGGCCTATGCCGCTGGCTTTATCGGCAAGAACGCCTGCAAATCGGGCTATGATTTCGACGTTTTTGTCCATCGCGGCGCAGGCGCGTATATCTGCGGCGAAGAAACCGCGATGATCGAAAGCCTTGAAGGCAAAAAGGGCCAACCGCGCCTGAAACCGCCATTCCCGGCAGGGGCAGGGCTTTATGGTTGCCCGACGACAGTGAACAATGTGGAAAGCATCGCGGTCGTCCCCACGATCCTGCGGCGCAGCCCCGAATGGTTTTTCAGCTTTGGCCGCGAAGGCAATAAAGGCACAAAACTGTTCCAGATTAGCGGCCATGTAAACACGCCGTGCGTTGTCGAGGAAGAAATGAGCATCCCGTTCCGCGAGCTGATCGAAAAGCATTGCGGCGGCATTCGCGGTGGTTGGGATAATTTGCTCGCGGTCATCCCCGGTGGATCGTCAGTGCCGCTGGTTCCTGCCGCGCAAATCATGGACGCGCCAATGGATTTTGACGGGTTGAAAGCCGTCGGCTCGGGCCTTGGCACCGCCGCCGTTATCGTGATGGACAAATCCACCGACATCGTCCGCGCCATTTCGCGGTTGTCGTATTTCTACAAACACGAAAGCTGCGGCCAATGCACACCATGCCGCGAAGGCACAGGCTGGATGTGGCGCGTGATGGAAAAAATGCGCACCGGCGACGCGGACATTGGCGACATCGATACGTTGTACGAAGTCACCAAACAGGTCGAAGGCCACACCATCTGCGCGCTGGGCGATGCGGCGGCGTGGCCGATTCAGGGGCTGATTAAGCACTTCCGTCCAGAGATGGAGCGGCGAATACTGGAAGCCAAGGGCGGCGAAATGTTGGAGGCGGCGGAATGAATATTAAGGCAATCGACGCTTTGACGCTGATTTTGGCAACAATCGTGTTGATGATTCTGGCGATCAAATATTTTGGCCTTCATCTCGGCCTGACAATTGATAGCGACGGAATTGCGGCAAATTCCACTATGCCTTTGGCAATTTGCATTATTCTTCTAACTATCTGGAAAAGCCTGAAAGGTCGCAAAGCTGAAGGCGAGGGCCAATCCAATGCCTAAAGTCACCGTAGACGGCCAAGAAATCGAAGTCCCCGCAGGCGCGACTGTCTTGCAGGCGTGTGAGCTTGCCGGAAAAGAAATCCCGCGCTTTTGCTATCATGAGCGGCTAAGCATCGCGGGCAATTGCCGCATGTGCCTGGTCGAGGTTGCCCCCGGGCCGCCCAAGCCGCAGGCGAGCTGTGCGCTGCCCGCCACCGAGGGCCAGATCATCCGCACCGACAGTCCGATGGTCAAAAAGGCGCGTGAAGGGGTGATGGAGTTTTTGCTCATCAACCACCCGCTTGATTGCCCGATTTGCGATCAGGGTGGCGAGTGCGATTTGCAGGATCAGTCGGTGGCCTATGGTCGCGGCGCATCGCGCTATGACGAAAACAAGCGCGCCGTCACCGAGAAATATATGGGGCCGCTCGTCAAGACGACGATGACCCGCTGCATCCAATGTACACGCTGCATCCGCTTTGCCGAGGAAGTGGCCGGCATAGAGGAAATCGGCGCGATTGGGCGCGGTGAGAATATGCAGATCACCAGCTATCTGGAACGCGCAGTAACGAGCGAATTGTCGGGCAATGTCGTCGATTTGTGCCCCGTTGGCGCGTTGACGTCGAAGCCTTATGCTTTTGAGGCCCGCCCTTGGGAGTTGAAGAAAACCCCCAGCATCGACGTGATGGATGCGGTGGGCACCAACATCCGCCTCGACGCTCGCGGCCGTGCCGTGCTGCGCGCGCTGCCCCGCATCAACGAAGATGTGAACGAAGAATGGGCGTCGGACAAAACCCGCCATGCCGTCGATGGCCTGACACATTCGCGGCTTGATAAGCCCTATGTGCGCCGTGATGGGAAGCTGGTCGCGGTCAGCTGGGGCGAAGCGTTTGAGGCGATTAAGGCCAAAACTGACGAAACTGACACCAAGAACACAGCCGTTATTGCCGGTGACATGGTCGATTGCGAAACCATGTTTTCAGCAAAATCACTAGCAATATCAATGGGTTGCGATGGACTTGAGGGGCGTCAGACTGGGCTAGCCTATGACACGTCGTCTTTGAGCGCGGTCAATTTCAACACCACCATCGCTGGCATCGAAAATGCCGATGTCATCTTGCTCGTCGGCAGCGACCTGCGCCGTGAAGCGGCGTTGGTGAACACGCGCATCCAAAAGGCAGTGCGCAAACGCGGCGCGAAAGTGTTTGCCATCGGACCTGTCACTGACCTGACCTATAAGGTCGAATGGCTGGGTGATGACCTATCGGCGCTGACCAAAGCACCAAAGGCATTGGTTGATGCGTTGAAGACCGCCGAACGTCCCGCGATCATCGTTGGCGGCGGCGCGCTGCGGTACGAAGGCGTCCACGGCGCGGCTTTGGCCTTTGCCAAGAAGTATAAATTGATCCGTGATGACTGGAACGGTTTCAACGTCCTGCATTTCGCTGCGGCGCGGATGGGCGGGTTGATGCTTGGCTATGCGCATGACGGCGGCATCAAGGCGCTGGCGGCAAAGGCACCTAAGGTTGCGTTTTTCCTCGGTGCGGACGAAGTCGACTACAGCCTGTTTGCCAAAAGCTTCAAAGTCTATGTCGGCCACCACGGCGACAATGGCGCACACCACGCCGACGTGATTCTGCCGGGAGCTGCCTATAGCGAGAAATCGGGCACTTACGTAAACCTGGAAGGCCGCGTCCAGCGCGGCGAACGTGCGGTATTCCCACCGGGTGATGCGCGTGAGGATTGGTCGATATTCCGCGCGCTAAGCGATGTGCTGGGGCAGCGTTTGCCGTTTGATAGCCTCGATGCTCTGCGCGCCGAAATGGCAAAGGCTGTTCCGGCATTGGGTGTCGAAGGACTGGCGGCCTATGGCTGGGCGGAGCCAAAACTGTCCGCAACCGTCAGCGGCAAAATCGCCGATTATCCGATCAAGGATTTCTACCTCACCAACGCCATCTGCCGCGCGTCGCCCACAATGCAGCGCTGTTCGAGTGAGCTGGTGCATGGGGAAAATTGGCTGGAGGCAGCGGAATGAGCGCCTGCGTTCAGCAAATAAATGGGGACAGTCCCCACTTTAACGCCGTCGTGACGGTGCAGCATCCTTGTGCATGCATGGGGCGGGGACTGTCCCCATTTATTTGCGTGAGGCACACCCTATGACCGCATTCTTCCAATCTCTCGGCATGTCCTATGACTGGGCCTGGTTCACCGCGACCATCGCTGGCATCTTGCTGATAGCCCTGCCGCTCATGCTAAGCGTCGCAATGATCATCTATGCCGACCGCAAAATCTGGGCGGCTATGGCTTTGCGCCGTGGCCCTAATGTCGTTGGACCCTTCGGTTTGCTGCAAAGCGTTGCCGATGGTTTGAAGGTGTTCTTGCAAGAAACCATCATCCCCAGCGCGTCCAACCGCGGGCTGTTTCTGATTGCACCGATCATCACCTTCACCGTCGCGTTGATGGCATGGGCGGTGATCCCGTTTAATTCGGGCGCGGTTTTGGCCGATATTAACGTGGGGCTGTTGTATATCCTCGCGATCAGTTCGCTGGGCGTTTATGGCGTGGTGATTTCGGGTTGGGCATCGAACTCCAAATATCCGTTTTTCTCCGCGATGCGCGCCGCTGCGCAGATGATTTCGTATGAAGTCTCGATTGGCTTCATCCTGATTTCGGTCGTGCTTTGGGCGAAAACATTCAACATGCTCGGCATTGTAGAGGCGCAAAAGGGGCATATTTTTGCCTTCATCAACGCTTTTGGCCTGAACCCATTGTTGTTCCCCATCGCGGTGCTGTTCCTGATTTCCTCCATGGCCGAAACCGCGCGCGCGCCGTTTGATTTGACTGAGGCGGAAAGCGAATTGGTCGCGGGGTATCAGACCGAATATAGCAGCATGTCGTTCGCGCTTTTCTGGCTCGGCGAATATGCCAATGTGCTGTTGATGTGCACGCTAAACGCGGTGCTATTTTGGGGCGGATATCTGCCGCCGGTTGATTGGGCGCCGTTATATTATGTGCCGGGAATCATCTGGCTATTTGCCAAAATCCTGTTTTTCTTCTTCATCTTCAGCTGGGTAAAGGCCACCGTGCCGCGTTACCGCTATGACCAGCTGATGCGCCTGGGCTGGAAAGTGTTTCTGCCGACCTCGCTGTTCTGGGTGTGTTTGGTGAGTGGTTATTTGATGTGGAGGGGGCATTTTACGCCAACGCAAGGCACTGAATGGATTGTTTGTGCTGAACAGCCTCTTCCCAGTGACCCAAGATGTTCGCCAAAAAGGCCCGTGCTATGACCACCATCGCCCATCTCATCAAATCCTTCACGCTGTGGGAATTCGTCAAGGCGCATTGGTTGACCTTGCAATATTTCTTTAAGCCAAAGGCGACGATCAACTATCCGTTTGAAAAAAATCCGCTGTCTCCGC
>JBEBKE010000117.1:0-7020 GCA_040079555.1 Sphingorhabdus sp.
ATTTTGCCAAGCATTGGCTGGGTCGCGGCATTTTTGCTGCTTCAGGTCGTGGCTGGTGTGGCGGCTTTGGGCTACGCACTCGCGATGGACGGCGGCGCGCGCCCACCACTCGCTGTTATGCAGGACTTGGCGGCCTTTGCTTTGCCGATGATCTGGGCGCTGGTGATAACCGAGATTTTCCTGCTTGGCCTGTTGTGGCTATATTTGCGCAAAGGCGATCGTATGGCCGCTGTGCATCTTGACCGCTGGAGTAAGATGCCTTTGATTTTGACCGTCGGCATTGCCGCGATTTTGATCGGGGCAGGGCTGGGGTTCAACTGGGCCTATAGCGAATATGTAGTACCCAACATCGAGGTGCAGGCCGAACTGCGCCGTCTGTTTGCCGCCATTCCCGATACAGTGCCCAATTCCGTATTGCTGTTTGTGACGATTGCTGTGGTCGCGCCGTTGTTAGAAGAAATCCTGTTTCGTGGATTATTGCAAAACGCTTTGTCCAAACGCTTACCGGTCTGGGCGGCGATCGCTTTATCCGCGCTGATCTTTGGTGCGATGCACATGGATTTTTATGCAATGCCGCCTTTGGTTCTGATGGGCGCGATCTTTGGCGTGATCTATCACCTAACCGGTTCGCTGCGCGTCACGATTGTATTGCACATGATCAACAACGCGGCGGCTTTGGCTTTAAGTTGACCGCTTCGCCAATATCTTCTCAATTACCCGCGCAAAGGTCTCCGCGCTTTGTGCGCCGGGAACCATGAACTGGCCGTCAAAGATGATCGCTGGGACGCCAGAGATGTTTTCGTCGCGCCAATAGGCTTGTTCGCCGCGAACTGCGCCTGTCAACGCTTCATCGACCAGCCAACTCTGCGCTTCGCCTCGGTCAAGGCCGACATTACCGGCAATATCGAGCAAGACGGCTTCGTCGCTGACATCTAGTCCCGCCTGAAAATAGGCAGCAAACAGCGCTAGCTTTAATTCCGTCTGTTTCTCCCAATCATAAATCTCGCCCGTCTTGGTCAGCAATTTATGCGCGGCAAAGGTGTTCACCAAGCGCCGCGCTCCGCCTTCACCAAATACGAAGCCCAACGATGCGGCAGTGTCCCGGATCTGGCTACGCACAGCCTTGCCTTGCTCAGCTGTTCGGCCATATTTGCGCTGGATATGCTCGGCGGAATCCTCGCCCTCTGGCGGCATGTCGGGGTTTAGCTCAAACGGATGCCAGTGGAATTCAGCAGCGACTGGCCGGTCCAATAAGGTCAGCGCCTTTTCAACCTGTTTATAACCGATGATGCACCACGGGCAGACTACGTCGGAAACAATGTCGATGCGCAGCGGTTGCATATCAGCCTTCATCGACCCAGCGCCGCAACAAGGTATGCGCAATCGCAAATGGCGGTGGACATCCGAATTTTTTGTCGGGCGCATCGGCAAAGGCTTCGCGCGCCTCGTCCTTGGTCACCCACATTGCGTCTTCCAATTCGTTGGTGTCGAGCGTGATCGCATCGCCTTTCGCCTCGGCTATGCACGCGATCATCAGCTGCGATCCGCCAAAGGGCCAGGGCTGGCTGGTGACATAGCGCACCGCGCCGCATTCGACGCCCGATTCCTCCAGTATTTCGCGCCGCACGGCTTCTTCGATGCTTTCACCTGGCTCCAAAAATCCTGCGAGTGCTGAGTAGTTACCGGCGGGCCAAGCCGATTGCCTGCCGAGCAAAACCTTGCCTTCAAATTCAGCTAGCATGATGACGACAGGGTCAGTGCGCGGGAAATGTTCTTTGCTACACGCGGTGCACTGGCGGCCCCAGCCTGCGCGGAATGTTTTGGTCGTGCCGCCGCATTTGCCGCAATATCGGTGGTTATTGTGCCAATCGAGAAGGCTGCGCGCGGTGCCGTAAATTGCGGCATCCTCGGCAGGGAGCATCGACAATGCGCGCCAGATAGCGGGTGAGCGTAGCATCCCACCAGCGCCCTCAACCAAGGGCACAAAATGCGGTTTACCATCAGCGAGGCCCAGCAGGATCAGCTCGACCGAAACATCGACCTCAGCCATCGAGTGCCATTGCAAGCCGCCCTCGGACGCGACCACAGGGTCAAGCCCGTCAAGGCTCAACACTCGGCCGCGCCAGTCGTTCAGCGTCGCACTATAGCCTTCTACATCGTTGCGTAGCCGGTCAGCGCGGTCGAGCGGGGAGCCTGTGAAGCCGGGGTTCATACTACGCCCCCAAATCAGCCGCGACCCATTTGGCGAAATCATCGTGGAAGCCATGCGCGTTGCTGGGCATATATTGGATCATCCCCGTCCCGCGTACTTTGCGGCGGGTATCGACGAACGCGATGGTGCCAGCAGCACCGCCCCAGCCGAACGAACCAGCAGCTGCGCCCACGCCAACACGCCCGCCTGCGCCGAAATGCTGCCCGGCAACCCAAGTGCCCGAGAGATCTGCGCCCTCTGGCAACAGGTTAGACATGCCCAATGCTACTGTTTCGGGCGACATAATCTCTGCGCCATCCAAATTGCCGCCGTTGAGCAGCATCGATAGGAACCGATCATAATCTTTGGTCGAGCAGACAAGGCCTGCACCGCCAAAGGCAAACGCCGGCTTGTCCAGATAGACGCTGCTCGCCGCCGGATCGATGGGAAGCAACGCGCCGCCGAAGACGAAGTAATTGTCAGTGAAGCGTTTCACTTCGCTTTGTGGAACTTGGAAATAGGTGCTGCTCATTTTTAACGGATCGAACATGCGGGTCTGCAGGAACGCATCAAAGCTGATGCCGCTGGCGACCTCGATCACGCGGCCCAGCAGATCAAGGCTGATCGAATAGCTCCATTTCGTGCCGGGTTCGGCGATCAAGGGCAGCTTGGCCAGCCGCTCGGCAAAGGTTTTCAAATCAGGCGTCGGTGCGCTGGGTGGCGCGCCCGGGATAGGCATCCGGCTGATCTGTCCGGGCGTAATGCCGTTTTCCAGATAGGCCGTCAGCAACGGCCCCTTAGTGATGATCGAATAGCCAAGCCCTGCGGTGTGTGTCAGTAGATGGCGCACGGTGATTTGCGTTTTCGCAGGCACCGAATCCATGCTGGTTTCGGGATTGGTCAGCACGCGCATTTCTTTAAATTCAGGGATGAAATCGGCAATCGGCTGGTCCAGCTTCATCTTGCCTTCGCCGATCAGGATCATCGCCGCCATGCCTGCAATCGGCTTTGTCATCGAATAGATGCGGAACAGCGTATCAGGATCGACTGGCGTCGCGTTGCCAACTGCCAGCGTACCGGCGGACACATATTCGGGAGCCTTGTTGGCATGGCCGATGGCAGCGATAGCACCAGCGGCTTTCTTTGCCGCGATATAGCCCTCAATTTCTGATTTCAGGCGGGGATATTCCTGCGCAAGAAAGCTGAATGCCGGTGTCGGCAGCATCGTTGCCAGCGCACCAAATCCAGCCATTGATAAAAATCCGCGGCGGTTGGTTGCCAATATGCCCCCGACTGATTTGTTACCGTTTTGCGCGTTCATCTGTATCTCTCCTGAAATCACTGTCTGGCTTTAATCGCCAGTTTTGCTGCTTTGCTGAATAGCGTTGGCAGGCCGGCGCTGTCCAATGATTTTACCGGCCACCATTCGCCTTCGCCTAACACATTTTGCTGAATCGGCGATGACGTAAGGGCAATTTTGAGCGTGAGCGAAAAATGCGTGAAGACATGGCCTACGGTTTCGTTCAGCGTATGCCAATCGGCTATGATCGGTGGCACGGAGTCTCCGTCTTTTCGTGCTGCCCAATGGTCGTCGGGTAAAGCGCGCATTCCGCCCAGCATACCGTTGTCGGGGCGCTTTACGAGCCACACTTTGTCGTCGCGTTCGATCCAATACGCTGTGCCGGAGCGCGCGGGTTTGATTGCCTTTGTGGGTTTGACGGGCAGTGTTTCAGCGATGCCGCGTTGATGGCCTTGGCAATACTTCGTCAAAGGACACGCAGGGCAATTGGGCGTTCGCGGGGTGCAAATTGTTGCCCCCAAATCCATCATCGCTTGCGCAAAATCCCCGCTGCGCTTGGCGGGGGTGATTTGGTCGCAAGCATTGCGGATAGCAGGCCTTGCGGCAGGCAGTGGTGTGGTAATCGCAAACAGCCGTGCGACGACCCGCTCGACATTAGCATCAACGACCACGGCGCGGTTGCCAAATGCAATCGCGGCGATGGCGGCGGCGGTGTAGGCTCCAACGCCCGGAAGGGCGCGCAGCGCGCTCTCCTCTGCCGGAAATTGGCCGTTATGATCGGCAACCACTTTGCGGGCGCAGGCCAACAGATTGCGTGCTCTGGCATAATAGCCAAGCCCCGCCCATGCGGCCATCAGTTCGGCGTCGTCCGTGGCGGCCAGTGCCGCGACGTCAGGCCAGTGTGCTGTGAAGCGTTCGAAATAGGGCGCAACCGCCGCGACGGTCGTTTGCTGCAACATGATCTCGGATAGCCATACGCGATAGGGATCGGGCAGCGCTTCGCCCGGCAATGCACGCCACGGCAGCACCCGCGCATGGCGGTCGTAATGGTCCAGCAAAGCTGGGGCGATATCCCCAGTTTTTTGGGAGTAAGATTCGACGGCAGGCATGCGCCATGCGATAGCTGCGCTATGGAAGAAGGCAAGCCCGCCCCGAAAAAGCCCAAGGTCGCGAAGGCCAAATCAGCAGCAGCAAAACCCGCTCCGCGCAGCTATGTTCGCCCGCGCGGCGGTGAAGCACGCGCTGTCTCTGACCTGATGCCCGAAATCGGGCGAGCCGCGTTTCGCCGCTTTGGCTTTGTGCAAAGCTCCATCGTCAGCCGCTGGGACGAAATCGTCGGTCCGCGCTATGCCAATGTCTCTGCACCCGAATCGATCCGCTTTCCTGCGGGAAAGAAATCGGACGGCACGTTGGAACTGGTTGTCGAGGGCGCACATGCCGCGATGATGCAGCACGTTGTCCCTGAAATCGTCGACCGGGTGAACCGCTTTTTCGGATACTCTGCCGTCGCGCGCGTGCGCCTGCTGCAGGGTGTCGTGCCAAAAAAGGCGGAGCGTCCTGTGGCGAAAGCGGCGCCGATGTTAAAACCCGTGGCGTTTGACCTCGGCGAATCCTTGCGCGAAATCGGCGATCCAGAACTGCAGGCGGTGCTTGACTCGCTGGCAAAAAGCCTTGCCAAAAGCAGCGATTGATTGCAGATGCGACGGTCACAATTTTGAGGGTTTCATGCGCGTTTCCAGACTTTTCCGTACACGACGTTTTGGCGCTGTATTCAACGGCGCATTAGTGTTGATCGGCAGTGCTGCTTTGGCCGCAGCTCCGGCTAAGTCCGCATGGTTGTTGACCTTTAATGTGTCGCCCGTCGGCGGCCATATTATCGGCAATCCCGCAGCGCCGACCAAGCTAGTCGAATATGCAAGCTATACATGCGGGCATTGCGGCTCGTTTGAAACCAATGATGCACCGGCGCTGAAAAACCAATTTGTCGCGGGCGGTAAAGTCAGCTTTGAAATCCGCAATCTGGTGCGAGACGAAGTTGATTTGACCGCTGCCATGCTCGCCCGATGCGGCGGCAAAGGTCGGTTTTTTGGCAATCACCGGCATTTGATGGCGACGCAGGCGCAATGGGCAGACGATCGTAAAATCACTCCGACGACGATTGCGAAGCTGGAGGCACAGGACATCTTTGGCTTCATGCTTGGCGCGCATACCGAGCTTGGCTTGGACAAAGTGATGTTGGCGCGCGGTGTGACCAAAGCGCAAAGCAAAGTCTGTCTGAGGGACGCTGCGGCATTGGACGCAATCTTGAAAATGACTGATGAAGCTGTCGGCCCGCTGGGTATCAAAGGTACGCCCACATTCATGGTGAATGGCAAAATCGTCGAGGCACATGATCTTATGTCGCTCAAACCGCTTTTAACTCCATGATTTCCAAAGGAATATTTATGCGCATTTCCAAACTATTATTGGCTTCTATCGCTGCGGTCGCGCTCTGCTCATGCAGCGGCAGTGAAGACAAAGGTTCGCTTACGGGTGAACCCGTTGCTGCCGTCGCGGCTCCAGCAGGCAAGGTCTGGACCGAAGTGGCCAAGAAAACGCCAGAGGGCGGCTATCTGGTTGGCAATCCCGATGCGAAGATCAAGCTGATCGAATTTGGGTCGCTGACCTGTCATGTCTGCGCCGATTTTGCGACGCAATCGGGCGAAGAGTTCAACGAAAAGTTCATCAACACCGGCAAAGTCTCATTCGAGTTCCGCAACTTTGTACGTGACGAAATGGATCTGACTGCCGCGCGGATTTCGCGCTGCGGCGCGGATGAGGCGATGTATCCGCTGACCGAACAATTCATGGCGTTTCAGCCAACGATGTTTGAAAATCTGAAAAAGGTTGAGGGCGATGCTGCGTTGAACGCCAAGCTGTCGTCACTGAAGGGCGCCGACCGCGCCTTTGCCATTGGCGAAGCGGCAGGAATTATCGACTTTTTTGCGCAACGCGGTGTCTCGCGTGATCAGGCAAAGGCCTGCCTGTCCGACCAGAAAGAGCTGGATAAGCTTGCCGAAATGACAGCCGATTATGGCAAGAAATACGACATCAAAGGGACGCCGACATTCTATCTGAACGGCAACAAGATTGACGTTACCGCCTGGACGGCTGTGAAGGGCAAGTTGCAGGAAGCCGGCGCGCGCTAAGCCAATTTGGCATAGCGTGACCCCATCGACATGCGGATCAAGCGGCTAAAGCTGACGGGCTTTAAAAGCTTTGTCGAGCCGACCGAACTGCATGTCGAACGCGGGCTGACGGGCATTGTTGGCCCGAATGGTTGCGGCAAATCCAATTTGCTGGAGGCTATCCGCTGGGTGATGGGCGAGGGCAGCGCCAAATCGTTGCGCGGTGCCGGTATGGAAGACGTGATCTTCGCCGGAACAGCGCAGCGGCCCTCGCGCGATTTTGCCGAGGTGACCTTGCTGGCAGAGCATGATCCGACCGAAAACATCCCCGGCATTATAGCCAATGACGATGATCATGAACT
>JBEBKE010000118.1:0-6986 GCA_040079555.1 Sphingorhabdus sp.
GAGGCCGCGTTAATTGCAGGGCGCTTTCATGCCGCAGCCGAAGGGCATTGGCAGAAATTGAACCGCACAGGATTTGCCGATCCGACATTTTTCGGTGGTTCTGTCGAAGCCGGAATTTTCCTGACCAATGACAAGCGCGAATATAGAGACGGAATTTTCAAAGCGATAAAGGTGAAGAACCCAGTCGGCAAAAACGGCTTCGGCGCTTTGCAGTTCAATGTGCGCTATGATTATCTTGATCTGGTCGATGCCGGAATCATCGGCGGTGTGCAAAATGGCTATCAAGCATCGCTGATCTGGACACCAATCGACTATGTTCGCTTTATGCTAAACTATGGAAAGCTGTCGTACACCGATGCGGCCATCGCTGCGGCGGGTGATCGCGATTATCAGGTTGATGTCGTCGGAGCGCGCGCTCAGATCAGTTTCTGATCGGGGTTGCCGTCGCGACTGCGGCGCACCTATTTCCAGTCGAGCGAATAGCCCTCTGAACGCACCGTCCGGATCGGATCGCCAGCGAGGCCCGTTTTCAATGCTTTGCGCAAACGCCCGACATGAACATCGACGGTGCGCTCATCAATCTCTGCATCGCGGTTCCACACGCCATCGATCAGCTGCGCACGCGACAAAACGCGGCGTGGGCGCTCAAGAAAATAACGGAGCAGGCGGAACTCGGTCGGCCCCATGTCCACGGGCTGTCCGCCCGATGTTACGCGGTGCGAAACAGGATCCAGCTGCACCGTTTCAAAACTTAGCACTTGGCCGGTCGCTGCGGGTTTTGATCGGCGCAGTAGAGCGTGGACGCGCGCAACCAGCTCGCGCGGGCTAAAAGGTTTTGTCACATAATCATCAGCGCCGGTTTCAAGCCCGCGAATGCGATCTTCCTCTGAACTGCGCGCTGTCAGCATAATGATGGGGATTTGGGCAGTTTCAGGCAAGCGGCGCAAGCGGCGGCACACTTCGATGCCCGGCACCTGTTCGATCATCCAATCCAGGATAATCACATCAGGCGCGTTTTCGGCCGCCATCAACAGCGCCTCGTCACCATCGGGTGTTTGTTCGACTTCATAGCCTGCGTTTTGGAACTGCCAGACCAGCAATTCCGACAAAGCGGCGTCGTCCTCGACGATTAACAAACGCGGCTTCATAGCTAGATCAATCCATCTTGTTGCGGTCGGCCAGATACGCACCCGTTTCCGCGTAATAGACCATTTCGGCGACGTTGGTTGCATGGTCGCCAATGCGTTCCAGATTGCGGGCGACGAACAATAATTGTGCAGCGCTGCTGATCGTCGCGGGGTTTTCCATCATATGTGCCACCAGATTGCGGAAGATGGAATCATAGAAATTATCGAGCTTCTCATCACGCTCGATAACGTTGATCGCCATATGCTGATCGCGCGCCGCAAAGGCGTTCAGCACGTCGCGGACCATGCCCTGCGCGATGTCTGCCATTGCCGGGATCAGGGTTAGCGGCTCAAAATTTTTCTGCCGTTCAATCTCGCCAACACGCTTTGCGATGTTTTTGGCATAGTCGCCGATGCGTTCCACCACGCCAGAGATTTTCAACGCCGCGATCACGTCGCGCAAATCGTCCGCCATCGGCGCGCGTAGGGCGATAATCCGCACAGCCAGCTGATCGACCTCGGCCTCCAGTGCGTCCAGCTTTGCATCGTCCGCAACAACGCGCTGGCCCAGCTCTTCATCATGGCGGATCAGCGCCTCAATCGCGCGGGCAATCGACGTTTCGGCAAGGCCGCCCATCTCGGCGATCAAGCCGCGCAGCTGGGTGATTTCATTGTCAAATGCCTTGACGGTATGGTTCTCGGCCATGCTCTTAAACTCCTAGCCGTATCGGCCTGTAATATAGTCTTTGGTGCGCGTTTCGCGCGGGTTGGTAAAGATATCCGACGTATCGCCATATTCGACCATCGTTCCCATATGGAAGAACGCGGTGCGTTGCGACACACGCGCGGCTTGCTGCATCGAGTGCGTGACGATGACGATGGCATAACGGCCTTTTAGCTCGTCGATCAATTCCTCGATCCGCGCGGTTGCGATTGGATCAAGCGCCGAACAAGGCTCATCCATCAAAATAACTTCCGGGCTGACGGCGATGGCGCGCGCGATGCACAGCCGCTGCTGCTGCCCGCCCGACAATGCAGTGCCGGGATCGGCCAAGCGGTCTTTGACTTCATCCCATAGGCCAGCGCGGCGCAGCGATTTTTCGACAATCGCGTCCATATCGGTTTTGGATGCGGCAAGGCCGTGGATGCGCGGGCCGTACGCGACATTTTCGTAAATCGATTTTGGGAACGGATTGGGCTTTTGGAAAACCATGCCGACGCGCGCGCGCAGCTGCACCACGTCCATGCCGGAATTATAGATATCCTGCCCATCGAGCTCAATATTTCCGACGACGCGGCATGACGGAATTGTATCGTTCATGCGGTTGAGTGCGCGCAAAAATGTCGATTTGCCGCAGCCCGATGGACCGATAAAGGCGGTGACGTGCTCGGTCGCGATATCAATCGACACCTCGTCGATCGCCTTTTTCGTGCCGTAAAAAACCGACACGTCACGCGCGGAAATCTTTATCGTTTCGGTCTGGGTTTCAGTCATGATCTACCAACGCGTTTCAAATTTGTTACGCAGATAAATGGCCAGACCATTCATCGCGAGTAGGAAGGCGAGCAGCACAATGATCGCTGCGGATGTGTTTTGGACAAAGCCCTGATCGATTTCATCGGACCACAAGAAAATCTGCATGGGCAGCACCGACGACGCATCGGTTATGCCATCGGGTGGGCTGGCCGCGAACATCCGCATCCCGATAATCAACAACGGGGCCGTCTCACCCAGCGCACGCGCCATGCCGATGATGGTACCGGTCAATATGCCGGGCAGAGCAAGCGGCAGGACATGGTGGAACACTGTCTGCACACGGCTGGCCCCAACCGCCAGCGCCGCATCGCGGATCGAGGGCGGAACGGCCTTAATCGCGTTGCGGCCGGAAATCACGATCACTGGCATCGTCATCAACGCCAGCGTCAACCCGCCAACCAGCGAAGACGAGCGCGGCAGGCCCATGACCTGGATGAAAATCGCAAGGCCCAAAAGGCCAAAGATGATCGACGGCACGGCCGCGAGATTGTTAATCGATACCTCGACCCAATCGACCCATTTTTTTCGCGGGGCGAATTCTTCGAGATAGATGGCCGACAACACGCCCAAAGGAAACGACAACGCCAGCGTGACACCCATCGTCAGTAGCGAACCCTTAAACGCCCCCCAAATCCCGGCATCATCCGGGCTGGTGGAATCGGAATTAATCAGGAAATTCCAGTCGAGCCCGGAAACGCCGTTCTTTACCATCGTGAACAACAGGAACGCGAGAAACGCGAGCGAGATGGCAATTGCGGCAAAGCCAAAGGCTTTGAACCGACGCTCCGCTGCATAGCGTTTTTTCAACCGCGCGGCGGCTTCGGGGGTGTGCCAACTACTCATATGCTTCCCGGTACCGCTTGACGACGCGCAGCGCCACGATGTTGAGGGCCAAGGTTACCACAAACAACACAAGGCCAAGTGCAAAAGCCGCGAGTGTTGCAGGGTGGTCGAAATCGCCATCGCCGGTTAGCAAGCGCGCGATCTGATATGTCACCGTCGTCATGCTGGCGAAAGGGTTGGCAGATAGGTTGGCGGCGGCACCAGCAGCCATATAAACAATCATCGTCTCGCCAATCGCGCGGCTGACCGCCAGCATGACGCCGGCGACAATGCCGGGCAGTGCTGCTGGAATCATCACGCGTTTGATCGTTTCCGACTTCGTCGCGCCCATCGCCAGCGAACCGTCACGCATCGATTGCGGCACTGCCGCGATGCTATCATCCGCCATTGAGGATACGAACGGGATAATCATCACGCCCATTACAAGGCCCGCCGCAAGCGCGCTTTCGGTCGTGGCGTTCTCGATGCCGATAGAGGTTGCGAAGTCGCGGACCATTGGTGCAACGGTCAACGCGGCGAAATATCCGTAAACAACGGTCGGCACACCCGCCAGAATTTCAAGCGCAGGCTTTGCCCAGCGGCGGAAACTGGCCGAGGCATATTGCGTCAGGTAAATCGCGCTCATCAAACCGAAAGGGATGGCGATAATCATCGCGAGGATCGCGCCGATAAACAACGTGCCCCAGAACAAGGGCACAGCGCCCAGCTTCTCGCCCAATTCAGGCGTCACCGGGGCAAAGGGATCGGGGTTCCAGTTGGTGCCGAACAGAAAATCTATCGGGCTGACCTTGCTAAAGAAAACGCCGGTTTCGAATATCAACGATCCTACAATGCCAATCGTGGTCAATATGGCGACAAAGGATGCCGCCATCAGCAACGCCATCACGCCGCGCTCGACGCGGGTTCTTGCGGGGAAATTGGCAGTGATGCGGGTATAGCCATAAGCGCCACCTGCAAAGGCAAGCAAAGCGCTGAGCGCAGCGCCGAACCAGGCAAACTTTGCCGACAGGTTTTGCACGACGGGAATAATTGCCGATGTTTCGGGGCGAAAAGCGCCAAAGCCGTTGTTAGCCGCAGCGGCCATCGCCTCAGATATCACGGCATCGCGTTCCATATCCATCGCTGGCAGTAACGACGCCGCTGGATCGGCCAGGATCGCTGAATACAGCAACCCTGGCGCAATCGCATTCCATAATGTCCAGCCGATCAACGCCGGTATCAGCACCCACAAAGCCATGTGCCAGCCATGATAGCTAGGCAACGCTGCCAGCGAGCCTCGTCCGGTGAACATCGTTCGTGCCTTGGCACGGGCCACAAACCATGCGGTCGCGGCCAGCGCCAAAAGCACTAAAAGGACGATAGTCGAGTTCATTTAAGGCCGGACGCGTCCATGATTGTGAAGTCTTTGGCAATGGCGGCGTTCTTTGCGCGAACATCGTCCGGTGCAATAACCATGCCTTTTTTCTTCAAAGAACCCTCTGGTCCCCAGCTGCTCGCCCATGCGGCAACGAATTCTTTCAGTCCGCTGACCGCGTTCAAATGCGCTTGCTTCACATAGATGTAAAGCGGACGCGCACCGGGGTAAGAAAAGTCGGAAATCGTCGCATAGGTCGGGGCGACGCCTGACATGGTGACACCTTTCAGCTTGTCCATATTCTCTTCAAGGAATGAAAAGCCGAAAATGCCAATGGCTTTTGGATTTTGCGAGATTTTCTGAACAATCAGATTGTCGGCTTCACCCGAATCGACATAGGCGCCGTCTTCGCGCACTTCGGTGCAGACTTTCTTATGCTTGTCTTTGTCGCTGTCTTTCAATGCCTTCATGTCTGCATTGGTTTCGCAGCCTTTGGTCAGGATCAGCTCAGCCAGCGCGTCGCGCGTACCCGATGTTGAGGGCGGGCCATAAACAAGGATGGGGATCGCAGGCAAAGCTGCGTTCACGTCATTCCAGTTTTTGGCTGTATTGGGTTTGCCAAATGGGTTGGCGGCCAATGCCTTGTAAACGTCTTCGGGGGTCAACTTCATGTCGGGGCCACCTTTGGCTTCGGCAAAGGCGATACCGTCAAGTCCGACCTGAATTTCGACGATCTTGTCGACTTTGTTTTTCACGCAATCTTCAAATTCGGACTTTTTCATCCGGCGCGATGCGTTGGCGATGTCTGGATGTTGCGATCCAACGCCAGCGCAAAACAATTTCATGCCCGCGCCTGTGCCGTTTTGTTCAATCTTTGGCGCTTTGACGCCTTGCTTTGCGGTTTCCTCGGCAACAGCTGCTGCGAAGTGATAAACTGTGGATGATCCAACAGCCCATGCCGCATCGCGTGATCCGCCGGATGATCCGCCGCCGCCGCATGCAGCGAGCGCGAGTGTCGAAATTGCTGTGGCAATCAATGTGTTACGAAGTTTCATAATCCCTATCCCTTTTCGACTCAGAAAGTGTCGATGCTGTTAATGTTACAAAGTGGTGACAGTTTTATGACAGAGACTGTCATGCATAATTTTCAGTGTTTTGCCAGCGGCAACATAATCGCGGCGGTTGTGCCTTCTCCAGTACGGCTGCGGATATCGAACCGGCCGCGATGGCGTTCGACGATGTGCTTTACGATCGACAGGCCAAGGCCAGTTCCTCCCACTTTGCGGCTGCGACCCGCATCGACGCGGTAAAAACGCTCGGTCAATCGGGGCAAATGCTCAGGCGAAATTCCATCGCCCTTGTCGATGATTTCAATCGTCAGCCATCCGGTCGATGTCGTCTCCATGCGAAGCAAAACTTCGCCATCGGCCGCGCCGTATTTAGCAGCATTGTCGACCAAATTGCGGATGACCTGCGCCATCTGGCTGCGGTCACCAAGGATCATAGCGGGTTCGTCACCGCCTTCGATATGGGCTTTGCCGCGCGCTTCACCGACAACTTCGCGGCAAACCGATGCCATGTCGATATGTTCTGTGGGGGCTTCGTGCTTTACGGCCTCGATCCGCGACAAAGACATCAGGTCATCGACCAAAGCGTGCATCCGCTCTGCCTCGTGTTTGATGATGTCGAGAAACCGGTTGCGCGTATCCGTATCTTCGCCCGCTTTGGGGTCTTTCAGCGTTTCGACATAGCCAAGGACCGAGGCCAATGGTGTGCGCAATTCATGGCTGGCATTGGCAACGAAATCGGCATGGGCGCGGGCAATGCTAACTTGGATCGATAGATCCTCCAGCGTGACCAGTCGCCGTTCGCTATCAATATCGTGGCACGTGACTTCCCACAGGCTGCCAGCGGTGGACAGCCCGGTTATTTTAACGCTGCCCGGGATGTTGCCAAGGACCAGCGCCACAACTTTGGGATGGCGCAGCGCCAGCCGGACATCCTGACCCTCTATGTGCGCGCCGAGCATAAACTGTGCCGCAGGGTTGGCATGTTCGATTTTATTGTCGCTGAGCAACAACGCGGGGCGGACCATCAGGTCCAGCATCTTGTGATCGGCAGAAAT
>JBEBKE010000119.1:0-6982 GCA_040079555.1 Sphingorhabdus sp.
TCCGCTGCTTCACCATCGCCGATCAACATGACATTGCGATCACGCAAAGTAACGAAGATCGGTAACTGGTTCATCGCTGTTCAGTCCAGCCAGTCAGGAACGTGCTCAGCCGCCAATATTGTGGCGGGTTCGATGCGCTCAGCGACAACGGCATATTTGTCGTCATTGACGAGCACCTCGGGAACAAGCCCGCGACTGTTATATGTGCTCGCCATTGTCGCGCCATAGGCACCGGCTGTCCGGAAAATCGCAAGATCGCCTTGGCCGACTTTGTCGATATCGCGTGCCATTGCGAATGTATCGCCCGTCTCGCAAACGGGGCCAACGATGTTAGAGGTGAAGCGTTCGCCGGTTGGTTCGACCGCCTCAAAATCATGCCATGCGTCGTATAAAGCGGGCCGCGCCAAATCGTTCATCGCGGCATCGACGATGGTGAACGGCAGATTGCCCCCACCCGGTTTCACGCGGATAACGGTGGTCAACAATACGCCCGCATTGCCGCAAATCACCCGGCCAGGTTCAAACATCAACTGGACGTTCCAGCCTTTGGTCACGCGGCCAACCATCGCGCCATATTCTTGCGGATAGGGCGGGTTTTCCTCTGCCCTGTATTTCACACCAAGGCCGCCGCCGAGATCGACATGCGTGATTTTATGCCCCGCAGCGCGCAGGTCGCTGATCAGCTTGCCGATTTTGGTAAAGGCCGTCTCCAACGGATCAAGGTTCAGCAGCTGGCTGCCGATGTGCAACGCAACGCCGCGCATGTTGAGCCCGGGTAGAGCGCTTAACCGCGCATAAATTGCGGGTGCTTTATGTAGTCCGATGCCGAATTTATTGTCCGCCTTGCCGGTTGAAATTTTCGCATTCGTCTGCGCGTCAACATCCGGATTGATCCGCAAAACCGCATCGGCACGCTTGCCCATAACCTCGGCCAAAGCTGACAGCTCCCGCCCTTCCTCTTCGGACTCAATGTTGAACTGGCCGATATTCTGCTTCAACGCGGCAATAATCTCATCAGCGGTTTTTCCGACCCCAGAGAAAACCACATCTTTGGGCGGGATGCCGGCTGCCAAAGCACGGTTCATTTCGCCAGCCGACACCACATCCGCACCATAGCCTTCACGCGCCAATACTTTCAGTACGGCAAGATTCGGATTAGCCTTGATCGCAAAAGCGATATGTGGATTCTCCACACCGCCATCGATCAGACCCGCGCGGAAAACCTGGGCATGGCGTTGCAATGTTGCCTGTGAATAGACGTACACAGGCGTGCCGACATCCTCTGCAATGCGAGTCAGCGGAACGTTTTCGGCGTGCAGTACGCCGTCGATGATGTGGAAATGGTCCATGGGTTCTCTGGGAGATTATTGCGGGGCAGGGGATGGTTCGGCGGACGGAGCGGCTGGCTTTTCAGCATCCGGTTTGGGCTCGCTGCCGGGGGGAAGGTCAAATGGATCGTCGGTGCGGCGTTCGGACCGACGCATCAATTCGTCGCTGCGACCAGGACGCGCTTGTTCGGATGCTATCACCAGCTTTTCGGAATTGGGTACTTCGGTTTGGCCATAAGCTTTCGCCGGCGGTGCTTGCCCCATTTTGGGTTCAAGCGGACCGACTTTGCCGCACGCTGCCAGTGCGGCGATCAAAGCGATGCCAATGATTTTCGTCCGTTTCTTCATTCCGCCAGCTCCTGCCGTGCGTTGGCAATCGCTTCTCTTACCCGAACCGGCGCTGTTCCGCCAGCACTCGTCCGGCTGGCGACAGAGCCCTCAACCGACAGATCGGGTAGCACTGTGACGGCAACTGACGGCAGGATGTTTTGCAAGTCGCCCGGCGTCAGCAATTCCAGTCCACCGCCACGACCTTCGCATAGCCTAACCGCGGCCCCAGTCACATGATGCGCATCGCGGAAAGGCAGGTTGTGGTCGCGAACAAGCCAGTCGGCGAGGTCGGTTGCGGTCGAAAAGCCAGTTGCCGCAACGGCGCGCATTCTCTCGGGCACAAAGGTCACATTGGCGATCATGCCGGTCATCGCGGCCAAGGAAAGCTCGAGCAGATCATGCGCCTCGAACAATGGCGCTTTGTCGTTCTGCATGTCTTTGGAATAAGCGAGCGGCAAGCCCTTCATCGTTACCATCAGGCTATTGAAACAGCCAAGGATTCGCCCTGCATGGCCGCGCACCAATTCCGCCGCATCGGGGTTCCGCTTTTGCGGCATGATTGAGCTGCCGGTTGACCAAGCATCGGGCAGTTTGACAAAACCAAAGGGTTGCGACGCCCAAAGGATCAATTCCTCGGCCAGCCGTGACAAATGCAATGCCGTTTGCGTTGCGCAGCCGAGATATTCGATAGCGAAATCGCGATCAGAAACGCCGTCCATGCTGTTCGCCATTGGCCGGTCAAAGCCGAGAGCCGCCGCTGTGGCGTCGCGGTCTATTGGAAAGCCGGTTCCGGCAAGTGCGGCGGAACCCAATGGCGATTCGTTCATGCGGCGAGCGCAATCGGCAAAACGGCTGCGATCCCGCTTGGCCATTTCATAATAAGCCATCAGATGATGACCCAGTGTAATGGGTTGTGCGACTTGCAAATGGGTAAAGCCCGGCATGATGCTGTCGGCATGTTCGCTGGCGCGTGTCACCAAAGCTGATTGCAACGCCTTCAAAGCCGCGTCGGTTGCCGCACAGGCGCTGCGGACCCATAAACGGAAATCAGTTGCAACTTGATCGTTGCGTGAACGCGCAGTGTGCAGCCGTCCGGCGGCATCGCCGACCAGCTCCTTCAACCGGCTTTCAACCTGCATATGGATGTCTTCTAGCTCGATATGCTCGGGAACGCCGCCCCCATCACTTTCGACTGCTTCATAGTCCGCTGCAATTTGCGCAAGGCCAGCGTCAATGACTGCCGAATCAGTCGCCGAAATAATGCCCTGCGCGGCCAACATGGCCGCATGGGCGCGACTTCCCGCGATATCCTCGCGCCACAAACGCTTGTCGACGGGGATCGACGCGTTTATCTCGCGCATGATGGCGTCCGGCCCGCTGCCGAAACGACCGCCCCAAATGTTGCTGGAGTCCGAATTGCGCCGCTTATCGCTCATATCAGTTTTTGCCGTTTGCGCGTTGAGTGTCGGCGGGTGCGATAGGGAAAGCGTGCCAAAGGAGCAAGCGGAACCCGTTGTCGCGCCAATCACTGCCGAAACGGCAAAGGCAAATGCAGGTTTGGAAAGCGCCAATGGTCTGCGCGCAGAGCTTAGCTATCGTTTTGCCGGTCGGCCCGCCCCCGATGTTGCGTTCAAAGGTGCGGATGGCCGCGAAGTCGCCTTAACCGATTTTGCCGGGCGACCTTTATTGGTCAATATCTGGGCGACCTATTGCGCGCCCTGCAAAGTCGAGATGCCAACACTCGATGCCTTGGCGGAGTTAGAGGCTGGGAACATCACGGTGATCGCGGTGGCCCAAGACCTTCAGGGGCGTAAGGTCGTGCTGCCGTTTTTCAACAAGGCGGACATCACGAATCTGGAACCCTATATTGATCCTACGAATCGGTTGATGAACGCGGTTGGCGGATCACCCGCGCTGCCAACGACCATCTTATACGACGGCGAAGGCCGCGAGGTATGGCGCGTTATTGGCGGTGTTGAATGGGATGATGCCGAAATCTCGGCACTTTTGGCAGAGGCCGATTAAAGCCGAACTCCGCGTCACATCAAGATGCGGCGGGTTTTCTGGCACTCGGTTTTGCGTTGCGGCGTCGATTCGGACATTGAGCGAACGGCAGTCTTGCAGTTTTCACTCGCTTCAACCGCAGTATCCGCACGCTTGCTGCGCTCTTTATTGTTCGCAAAAGCTGGCTGCGCAACGATCACGCTCGCAGCAGCGATCATCGACCAAGCGGTGAATTTCCCCATTCTCATCATCATTTTGTGCTCCTGCAAACCTTGCTGGAAGATGAACGAACTGCAATAAATGGCATGGTGGGCGCTGACGGGCTCGAACCGCCGACCCTCTCGGTGTAAACGAGATGCTCTACCAACTGAGCTAAGCGCCCCATATGGGACATGCCAGATATGACCGCGCCTTTGCCAAAGGTCTGCGCCCTGTGCAAGTAATATCGGCAACTATTATATCGGATATCCGCCTTTCGCGGCTGCGCTGGTGAAATACGCAGTCAATCGGTCTTCGCTGTCTTCGGACAATCCAATGAAAACGCGGCGTGCGTCATTGGGGTCTTGCTTGCGTACTAATGCGCCATGCTCGGTCATGGTGGTGATCCAGCGCAAAGCCGTTGTTGGCGGCACCGCAGCGGCGATACACAGGCTGGATACCGACACCGATTTACCCTCCAGATTGGCGGCGTAGAGATCGAGCAGTATGTCCCAAGCAGGATCAGCAAACAGATCGGGCGGGAAATGCTGATCGCGCAACCGGCGCAGTTTTATCATTTCGCGGATTTTGACAGCGTTTGGTTGGGAGTGTTCTCGGGCTGGCGGAACCAGCGGCGCGAACATGGCGGCCGACGCGGGCCTAAACGACACAGGCTTATCGCGGACCGATGATGACTCGTTTTCCTCTTGCTCGGCAATCCGCGCTAATGTGCGCGCAAAATCGGCGAGATCATCGCTAATTTTATGCAGCGCACCATATTCACTTTCTTTGCTTCGCCCATCTCGGCTGTGATCTTGCAACTGGTCCATATCGCCCCGCCTGTTTGCCCTTGCCAAAATTGGCAACGCCAACGCGTCGTCTGCATCCACCAACCAGTGACAGCGTTCTGGCGGCAATGCCGCATAAGCGCCTTCCAGCTGATCCACCCCGATCCATACGAGCGCTTCTGCGCCATATCGGTTTAGATAGTCGGCAATTTCGGAGCATTCTTGGGCGGCTCGCTCCGGATCGGAGGTAATGTCGGTCAGCAGATAGTCAGCGGCCACTCCGCTGGGCAATATTCGGCAGCCGGATGCGCGGGCTAGTTCTTCGAACTGTTTGGCGCGAACAGGCTGTGAACATAGGATGGCGACTGACCGCGTGGGCGCGCCATAGTGCATTGTCTCACTCATTTCGCGTTCACTCCATTATGGAGATATTTCTCCAACGCTCTTGTTCCTTTGCCACCGCCGCACCAATTGTTTAAGCAGCTAGCCTGATTGGCGATATTGGCACGTTTGAAAATGCACATGTCGCCCGAATGTTTGGAGAGATTTGATGAACAAGGGAATGAAAAAATGGTCGTTGATCGCATTGCTGCTGTCGGGGGTGACTATGCCCGCAACGCTTGAAGCCAAAACCGTGATGAAGCCAGCGCCGAAAGCATCGCTGATCCTCGATCCATGGACGGGCCCTTATGACGGCGTGCCACCATGGGATAAGGTGAAGCCTGCAGATTTCCCCGCTGCATTCGATGCGGCGATGAAAACCACAAAGGCGGAATTTGAAGCGATCCTGACCAACCCTGCGCCAATCACCTTTGATAACACCATCAAAGCCAATGAGCTGTCAGGCGAAGCCATCGGTCAGCTGTTCTCAATCTGGGGTGTGCATTCGTCAAACCTGTCGAATGCCGAGATACGCAAGACTCAGGCGGAGTGGGAACCAAAGATCAGCGCCTTTTTCAACGAGCTGAACCTTGACGCGCGCTGGTTCCAACGCGTGCAATATCTGTATGGGCAACGCGACAGCCTTGGCCTTGATAAAGCGCAGCTGCGTTTGCTGGAACGCACCTATGATGGGCTCGTCCGAAACGGCGCTCTGCTCAATGCTGCGCAAAAGGCCGAAGTGATTGGTATCGAAACCAGCCTTGCGACAAAATTTTCCGAATTCCAGAATAAGGTTTTGGCCGATGAGGAAACTTACATTCTGCTGACCGATCCGCAGGATGTGGCTGGCCTACCTGAAAGCTTCGTTGCGTCGTTGAAGGCGGCGGCAGAGGCAAAAGGTAAAACTGGCTGGGCGATTGCCAACACGCGCTCTGCCGTGCAGCCGTTCCTTGAAAATTCGCCGCGCCGCGATCTGCGCGAGAAAATCTGGCGCGCCTTTGTGTCACGCGGCGACAATAACGACGCCAATGATACCAACGCGACCATCGCCGAAATCCTGAAACTGCGCCAACAACGTGCCGATGTGCTGGGCTTTAAAACCCATGCCGATTTCCGCATGGCCGACACGATGGCGAAAGAACCCGCAAAGGCGATGGAGCTGATGATGAAAGTCTGGCCCGCCGCTGTCGCGCGCGTTGGCGAAGAAGTGGCTGACATGCAGGCAATTGCCAATAATGACGAAGTGACCATCGAGGCATGGGATTATCGCTTCTACGCCGAGAAAGTGCGCAAAGCGAAATATGACCTCGATCAGAATGAGATCAAACCCTATTTCCAACTCGACAATATGGTCGCGGCGATGTTCGACGCAGCGGGCAAACTTTACGGGATGAGCTTTACCGAGAACACCGGCACTGTGCCTGTGTTTGAGCCGCAGGTGCGTACCTTTGAGGTAAAGCGCGACGGCAAAGTCATCGGATTATTCTATCTCGATAACTTTGCGCGTGCCGGAAAACGTTCGGGCGCGTGGATGACAACCTATCGCAGCCAGAACCGCTTGACCGGCAAGAACGACATTACGTTAGCGTCGAACAACAACAATTTCGTGCCCGGCGCCAATGGTAAGCCGACGTTGATCAGCATCGATGATGCCTCGACCTTGTTTCACGAATTCGGCCATGCGATCCATTATCTCAACTCGGATATCTATTGGCCGGGCCTTGGCAATGTGCCGCGCGACTTTGTCGAATATCCAAGCCAAGTGAACGAAAACTGGTTGCTAACGCCTTACATCATCAACAAATATGCCAAGCACGCCGAAACCGGCGAGCCGATGCCGCAAGCTTTGGTGGATAAGTTGGCAGCGAGCGAAAAGTTTAATCAGGGCTTTTCAACCGTCGAATATCTGTCCAGCGCGATTTTGGATATGAAGCTGCACAACCGCAGCGAACC
>JBEBKE010000120.1:0-6922 GCA_040079555.1 Sphingorhabdus sp.
GCCCCCGCCGCAAAGGGAGACAATGCTGTCATCGCAAGGCTGGTAGCCGCCAGCAATTGCAGCGCGTTGCCCGCGTTGTCGCCCAGCGTTCCTGCGCCAAATATCAGCAATGGTACCGCCAGTGGTACCATCAGCAATCCGCCCAAAGCAGAGGCCCCATTCAGCCCTGCGGTTAGCGCGGCGATTGTGACGCCCAATCCTGCCAACGCAGGCAAGGCAAAGGCCAGTCCGGCGATCAGCGTAAATGCCTTGTCTTCGGGTAGGCCTAGCAACACGATGGCAACGGGCGTCGCCAGTAACAACGGAACGCCAAATCCCGCGATATGCCCTGCAATCTTTGCGCTCGCCAGCCACTCGTCTGACCAGCCACGCAGAGCCAATTGGTCGAGTACACCCGCCTGCCGATCTGGCAGAATAAGCCGCTCAATTGGCAGCAGGCTGGCGAGCAGCGATGCAATCCAAAGAATTCCGCCCCCCGTTTTTGCTAACAGCGCTTTGTCCGGGCCGACGACAAAGGGATATAATGTCGCGACAGCCAGATAGAAGATAATCGGCAGCCATAATCCGCCGCCAGTCCAAGCCTGCCGCACATCGCGCCAGATCAGCGAAAGTAATCCGCTCATGCTTTGGCCCTTTGCTTTGGCCGGTCTAGCATGACGCTGCGTGCAACATTGACGGTGGGGGCAATGTGCGATGCGATTAACGCGATGCCGCCGATGGCAACGTGCCGCATAATTGCCTCGTCCAGCCGAGCGACATTGGCTTGGTCCAAGCCGTTATACGGCTCATCCAGCAGCCAGATGTCAGCACCGCTGGCGATCATGCGGGCAAGGCTAACGCGGCGCTTTTGTCCGGCGGACAAGAACCGCGCTGGCAGTTCGGCGAGCGGCACTAGGTCAAGCGCCTCCAACGCCTTTTCCAAAACGGCTGGGCTCGTATCATCCATTTTTGCCCAAAACCGCAGATTGCCCTCCACGGTTTGTTCGGGATCGAGCGCGTTGTTATCATCGGTCAGCGCAAGGGTGCCAGTGATCTGCAATCGACCCGTAGCAAGCGGCAGCAGCCCTGTTAGCGCACGAAACAATGTCGATTTGCCGCTGCCATTTGCGCCGCGCACCCAAACAATTTCGCCGCTTTGCGCTTCGAGCGAAAAATCGCGCAACACCAAACCGTTGCCGCGCAGTATCGCGGCATTGGTCAGTTCTATCGCTGGTGTCTGTGCTTGACGCGCGTTCATGCCGCGACATAGGCACGACTAATGCAAAAAGCAAAGGTGAGTAAGGATTATGGGCGTATCGAAGCTGGACGATCAAGCGCGCGGTTCGGCGCTGCAAAATTTGCCGCGTTGGGAATATGACAGCAAAGCAAAGGGTATCCGCCGCACACTGACGTTCACCGATTTCGCTGAAGCATTCAGCTTTATGGCCCGTGTCGCGATTATCGCCGAAAAAGCCGACCATCATCCCGAATGGTTCAACGTCTATAACCGGGTAGAGATTTTACTAACGACGCACGATGCAGGCGGCTTGTCGCAGCGCGATATTGATCTGGCGAAGATGATCGATGGCTTTGCGTAACGCTTAGCTACTAACCACCTTGTCCAGCCCCTCAACCAATCCGGTTGAGCGATTACGCAATCGTCCGGGGAACCAGCGGGCGGCAAAGGCCAGTTGCTTGGCCATTTTGTTGACTGTCGTGTGGACCTTGTTGCCGTGCACCGCTGACCATGCCGCAGGGCCGATGATTTCAATAGGGCTGACGGGAATGCCTGCTGCCTCAAGCCGTTCTTTGCCAGTCATGTTGCTGCCATCGGCCACGGCGCTGATGATATTGGTGTCGATAAAACCGGGCATCAACGACCGCGATTTGATCCCCAATGGTGCCCATTCGATATCGTGCGATTCGGTCAATCCGCGCACCGCGAACTTTGCCGCGCTATAAATGCTAAGGCCGCCGACGCCGTAAATTCCGGCGGCTGAGCTGGTGTTCAACACACATGATCCGCGGCGCAAATACGGAAAGACTGCGCGAATGCCATTGACGACGCCGGTGAAGTTGATCGCGATTTGCCGATCAATGTCTGCGTCAGTCATGTCCTGAATGGGGCCGCCCGACCCTACGCCGGCGTTGTTGAACAAGACATCGACGGTGCCGTTTGTGCGTGTGACAAAGTCAGCCATCGCCTGCGTCCATTGCTGACGGTCAGTAACATCCAGATGATGGGTGGAGCTTTGCCCGGCAGGCAGCATCGCGGCGGTTTCTGCTGTGCCGATGTCATTGACGTCGGCAATGCCGACAAACCAGCCTTTGCCCGCAAAGAACCGTCCAACCTCGCGGCCAAGGCCAGATGCGCCGCCGGTGATGAATATGCTTTTTCTGTTCTCGGTCACGATATCGCTCTCCCTCGCGTTTCTATTTGCACAGATGTAAGCAGCGGGAAAGCCCATTCCCGCCAACGCTATCTTGCAGTTGTGCGTTGACCGCGATATTTCGTGCGCAACGAAAGGGTTTCTGATGTCTCGACTATCGGCGTTGTTTGTTGCGTTTCTCCTGATTATCTCGCCAGCCCAAGCGCAGGCCGAAGTTATCGCAACATTCTATAGCCATGATTTCGGCGACCATTTCCCGCACACGTTTTTCACGCTGAAAGGAACCGTCGAGGCGACCGGTGAGGTTGTGGATACCAACTATGGTTTCACCGCCAAAACCACCTCGCCAGCGATCCTGTTTGGGTCAGTCGTCGGCATTATCGAGAGCAAAGAGGCGAAATATATCGAGGATTCAAATCCGCATTTCACGCTGAAACTGGGCGATGCGCAATATCAATTGCTGATTGCACATGTCGAAAAATGGCGCAACATTCCTGGCAAAAGCTATAATCTGAACAAACAGAATTGCGTGCATTTTGTGATGGAAGCAGCGGAGCTGCTCGGCTTGACAGTAAACCGCAAAAGCAAGCTGTTCAAAAAGCCGAAATCCTTTGTGCTGGAAATGATGACGTTGAACCCCGATTTAAAGCTTTAGACATGACTGCGATTCGCGCCGAAGCTTTGCCGAAAGGTGCGTTGTTGGAACGCTATCGGGATTCAGGCGCCTACACAGATTGCTTGGTCACCGAAGTGACAAGGCGGGTTTCCCATGAACAATTTATACAAGCTTTCTACACCAGTTGGCTTTTTAAAATTGAGCGGTGGATATTGAGCTGGGCGGTGCGAAAGCCGTCGGCCGATGCAGAGGCTCTTGAACTGGGTCAGGGAACGCGTGAAAGATTCTCCGCATGGACAGTCGAGGCGCGGGCGAAAAATCAACTGCTGATGTGCGATTTTCAGCAGCGCACGCGGAGCTGGCTCATGATCGAAGCGCTGGATGAAGTTACGATCACGCGGCTCTATTTCGGCTCCGCCGTTGTGCCATTGCGTCCCAATGGCCAAAAAGATCGGACCTTTGGTACGGCCTTTCACCTGTTACTGGGTTTTCACAAATTCTACGCGCGGGCGTTGCTGCGTGCAGCCGCTCGGAACTTACCCCGCTAGATCGCTTCGAAACCCTCGGCATACACATGCCAGGTAAAGATAGCCGCCGCGCCGCGATGTGGGCGCCAGGCCTCTGACATTTCGCGGATCGCCTTTTCACTTGGCCTCTCGGCAAGGCCTAGGATCCGCTTTACGCCTTCTTGCACGGCAAGGTCGCCGGCGGGCCAGATGTCACCGCGCCCCTCGGCAAATAGCAGGTATATTTCGGCGGACCAGCGGCCAATCCCTTTGACTTGGGTCAGATAGGTGATGGCTTCCTCATCATCCGCAGGCATGGAATCGAGCGGTAGTGCGCCAGATATCACTAGCTCGGCCAGACTACGCGCATAGCCCTGTTTTTGGCGGCTAAGCCCGCAAGCGCGCAACGCGTCAAAATCCTGCTCGATCAGCTTTTCCGGAGCGCAGCCTTCGCCCAGCAACGCCTCCAGCTTGTTCCAAACCGACGCGGCGGCAGCGACGCTGACTTGCTGGCCAACGATGGTGCGCAGCAAAGTTGTGTACCCGCGTTCGCGCAGCCGTGGTGTTGGATAGCCAGTCGCCTTTAGCGCAGCGGCAAAGGCTGGTTCACGCTTTGCCAACGCATCAAGCGAACCGTTCAGCTGCTCCGCAGTCAATCCCATAGGATCAATTGACCAGTTTCAGCAACGCCATTGGCGGGCCAAAAGTTCGCGCACCGATATCCCATGTCAGCACTTGCAAGCCGCCGACATCGCTTGGGCCTTCTTCGCTGTTATTGGCAAGGATATTGGTGTCGGTGCGGATCGTGAATGTGCCCTTCACTTCCAAAGGATCGACACCTTTACCCTTCATCCCCATGCCCGGCATCATCCCGCCAGCGCCCATTAAAGCGGCCATCGACATATCGGGATCATTGTGGAACGTCGGCGCTTCAATTCGCACGCGGCCATTGTCCCAGCGGCTGATATGGATCATCGGATTGCCTAAGGCATAGCGCGGGATCACCGGAAAGGCGAAGTCATCGGCTAAGCGACCTTTGGTCGAATAATCGATTTTGAACACACCATTGCCCATGTGCTCAACCTTGTTCCAAGCGGCAAGTCGCTCAACTTCTTTGGTGAAGCGTTCAATGGTCTTTGGATCATCAGGGTCAACGCCGCCGAGCAAAGCGGCAAACATTTTCTTGGCCTGCTCTTTTTCCTTTTTGCGGCGAACTTGCTGCTCGTCCCAATCCTTTTTCTGTTCGGCTATTTCAGTCTCGGTGCAGTCGCGCTCTTCGAACCCGTCCTCAAGCTCGCCATCAGCAGCTGCCTCTGCTGCGGCTGCGACTACGTCTGATGCAGCATCGGCTGCGCCTTCAGCGGCGTCCTCGGCACTTGTTTCCTCGACTTCAGCGTCTTGATTTAATGAAAAGTCTTCCTGCGATGTGCGCGATGCAGCCGTAGCCCCTTGTTGGCCGGTAATCGTACCAAGCGCTGCTTCGGTCGCATAGGATTCGCTCTGTGCCTTTTGCTTAGCGGCCTCTTTCTTCTTTTCTTTTTCCGTCTCTTCTTTCGATCTGGCGTCCGGCGCTTTACCGTAACAGGTCGCTGTGAACTCTGTTGTCTCCAGTCCTTCGCCTTCCAGCTCGTTCTTCAACAAATTGGCAAGGCCGACCAATTGAATTTCGCCCTTATAGGAAAAGCTGAACTCGCCCGATTTCAGGATCGTCATATCCGACACAAACTCGCCGGGAAGCAGCAAACAGCCAGAAAGGCTCATCGGTGCAATAAACGCCAGTCCGAGAGCGGCGTAGTGTTTGAACTTCATTCAGGCATCCTTCCCTATTTGCGCCATATGGGCGGCATACAGCGCAATCGCGGCAGCGTTGGAAACATTCAGGCTCTCCATCTGGTCACTGATTGGCAGTTTTGCCAGCTGGTCGCAATGCTCCTCTATATTGCGGCGCATCCCTTCGCCTTCTGCGCCCAAAACCAGCGCATTACGTTGCGGGGCCAGCGCTTCGCCAAGCGTGACTTCAGCATTACCGGTAAGGCCAATCCGCCAATATTGATGCTCCGCAATTTCCTCCAACGCGCGCGCCAGATTGACGACGCGGACCCAGGGCACAAGTTCCAGCGCGCCCGATGCAGCCTTAGCCAGCACGCCTGATTCGGGCGGGGCATGACGGTCTTGCGTGACTACAGCTATGGCATCAAAAGCGGCGGCGGAGCGGAAAATCGCGCCGACATTATGCGGGTCGGTGACTTGATCAAGGACCAAGATCGGGCGCGGGTCGCCTTCATGCTGTTCCAAGATATCACCCAGCCAGACGTCCTCCAAAGGTGCTATCTCGGCCACGATCCCCTGATGCGGCGCATCTTTGGGGACGAAACGGGCAAGATCCTCGGACTGGCAATAAATCAGGGGCAGATTCGAGGGCAAATCGTATCCGGCAAGCGTTTCCCTGACTCCCCAGACTTTGATGATCCGACGTTCGGGATTTTCGATGGCTGCCATAACGGCGTGACGGCCCCAGAATTTGGGATTGCCGCTGGTTTGCGCTGCACCACGGCGGCGTTGAGATTTATGTCCGGACATGCGCACTCTTTCGCCGCAAATCGGCCTCGTGTCGAGCATGTCCGGACAATTTATTTAGTCAGCCACATTCTTGTTTAGCTCGCGATAGACAAAGCCGCCAAGCAACCCGCCCAAGATCGGCGCGACCCAGAACAGCCAAAGCTGATGCAAGGCGATGCCGCCGACAATGATCGCAGGCCCCGTGCTGCGTGCAGGGTTGACCGACGTGTTGGTCACGGGGATCGAGATGAGATGGATCAGCGTGAGCATCAGGCCGATTGCCAGCGGCGCAAATCCGGCTGGTGCACGACCGTCTGTTACGCCCATGATGATGAACAAAAAGAAAAACGTCAGCAGCAACTCGACCAGAAACGCCGTTGCCATCGCATATTTGCCCGGCGATGCAGCGTCATAGCCGTTGGCTGCAAGGCCGCTGGCCAATGACCAATCAGCATTGCCGCTGGCGATAACATACAGCGTAAACGCGGCAGCCGTTGCCCCCAAAACTTGCGCGATGATATAAAGCGGGATGTCCTTGGCAGCAAATCGTCCGCCAGCCCATAGACCCAAAGTCACTGCCGGGTTCAAATGGCAGCCCGAGATATGGCCAATCGCATACGCCATAGTGACAACAGTCAAGCCAAACGCCAGCGATACGCCCAATAATCCGATGCCGACATCGGGGAAACCCGCCGCCAAAACCGCGCTGCCGCAACCGCCCAGCACAAGCCAGAATGTGCCGATAAACTCGGCGATACCTCGATTGATATTCGTCATGTTTTTCCTCCTCCTGTAAGGCGAGGAGACGTATCACATTACGGACGCAAACAAATGTCAAAACGCCTATAGGTAAAATGACGTTTCGTTCAGGG
>JBEBKE010000121.1:0-6864 GCA_040079555.1 Sphingorhabdus sp.
ATGGCGTGCTTCGCCTTCGAAGTCGTTCATAGATTTCGACTAGCGACCTTGAACTGGTTTCGATAAGCGTACGACAAATATGCAAAAAGTCGGGGCTGAATATGATCCAAAGCATCAAAACCAGAATTGGACAACATCCGGTTTGGACCGCGATCATCATATTGATACTCGCGTTTGTGCTGTACGGCGTCCTGACCCCTACCCCGCGCGAATATGAATATGTCAGCGAACCTGTCACGCGCGGTGACGTGTTACGTAAAGTTTCAGCCAGCGGCAAAGTGCGGGCGCTGAACACGATCAAAGTCGGTGCCGAAGTGTCTGGGCAGATCACCAAGGTCTATGTCGATTTCAACACCCCCGTCACCGCCGGACAAGTCCTGGCGGAAATCGACCCTACCCGCGTTCGCGCACGCGTGGAGCAATCCGAAGCACAAGTCGCCCTGACCCGCGCCAATTTGCAGCAAGCAACCGCCAATGTCGCACGCGCACGCGCCGATTTGACGATACAAGAACGCGATTTTGCGCGGCAAAAGGCTTTGGCTGACAGAGGCTTTGTGTCCAAAGCGGGCCTCGATATCGCGCAAAGCAAATTGAACTCGGCGCGCAATGCGGTGCAAGTTGCGTTGGCCCAATCGCAAAGCGGTGATGCACAAATCCGGCAAGGGGTTGCTGAACTGTCATCTGCAAAGCTTGACCTGAACCGCACCGTAATCGTTGCGCCTGCAAGCGGTGTGATCATTAACAAGCTGGTCGAACCGGGCACGACGGTGGCCGCATCGTTTCAGACCCCCAACCTGTTTGAGATCGCATCCGACACCACGAAAATGCAAGTTGAGGCGTCGGTTGATGAAGCCGATATCGGGCAAATCCGTGAAGCGCAGGACGTGAACTTCACAGTCGATAGCCACCCGAATCATGTGTTCAAAGCCAAGGTGCGGCAGGTGCGGCAAGCCCCGGTCGAAACGCAGAATGTCGTTAGCTATCTGGTGATCATCGATGTTGATAATCTGGACGGGAAGCTGTTGCCTGGGATGACCGCGAATGTCGAAATCATAACGGGCGTGAAAGCCAATGTACTGCGCGTCCCCAGCAATGCTTTGCGTTTCCGCCCTCGGCCGGAGGATCGGGAGAAAGTCGCCAAGGAGAAAGCACCCAAAGCTCCGGTAAAAAAGGATGATCCTCAACCTGTGCTGTATATCGCCTCGAGCGACGCTTTTAAGCCGACGAAAAAGCAGGTGAAGTTAGGGCTGGAAGGCGACGAATACACCGAAATCTTATCGGGCATAAAAACTGGCGATAAAGTTGTCGTCCGCGCCAAATCGTTGAAACCCAAATTGACACCGGCTGGTGATGCGGACGAAGATGACGCCGCCGCTTCTTAGTACCAGCGAACTGGTCAAAGATTATGTGATCGGCGGTGAAACGGTTCACGCCGTGAACAATGTTTCGCTGTCGATTGCGCGTGGAGAATTTGTCGCGATCATGGGCGCGAGTGGTTCGGGCAAATCGACGTTCATGAACATGATCGGCTGCCTTGACGTGCCGACATCAGGGACGTTGCTGCTAGACGGTATTGATACAAAGCTACTCAGCAGCGACGAACTGGCGGAAATCCGCAACCGCAAAATCGGATTTGTATTTCAACAGTTCAATTTGCTGGCGCGCACCAGCGCACTCGACAATGTCGCCGTACCGCTGATCTATGCCGGGATGGGCCATGCCGAACGCCGCGCGCGGGCAAAGGCGAAGCTGGAGGCGTTAGGGCTTGGAGAACGGCTGGAAAATACGCCTGCTAAGCTTTCGGGTGGGCAGCAACAACGCGTGGCGATTGCGCGGGCGTTGGTGACTGACCCGTTGATGTTGCTTGCCGATGAACCGACAGGCGCGCTCGATACGCAAACTTCGCTCGATATCATGAGCATCTTTCAGGGGTTGAACGATGACGGGATCACGATGGTCGTGGTCACGCACGAACCCGATATCGCAGAATATGCGGCGCGCAGGATCATTTTCCGCGACGGCAAAGTGATCGAGGATGAGGCCGTTAAGTCGCGCCGCCGCGCGGTGGCGCAATGAGCAAGATCGTCGATTCGGTTGCCGATTGGGGCGTGAACGTCTCCATCGCGATGACTGCGCTGCGCACCAATTTGATGCGGTCAATTTTGACTACGCTTGGGGTTATGATAGGGGTGTTTTCGGTAATCCTTGCCGTTGCCGTGGGTAATGGTGCGAAGGTTTCAGTAACGCAGCAAATTGCAACTTTGGGTTCGAACATGGCGATTGTGACGACTCAGCCAGACAATGGCGACGGCCCGCCTCGCCCCAATGAACGGGGTCGCCTGACTGAACGCGATGCAAAAGTAATCGAGCGACAAGTTCCGGGGGTCAACGCGGTGGCCCCACAAATACGCAGCAGCGTGCAAGTGGCGACAGCAGGTCGCAGCGCCTCAACCTTGGCCGTGGGCGCGACCCCGGCATATGGGTTTGTCTCGAACGTCACTGCATCCGAAGGCCGGTTTTTGACTGATAGCGATGTCGGCTCTGCGATGCGTGTTGCTGTCATTGGCGAGACAGTTGCAAACAAGCTTTTCCAAGATGGCAGCGCGGTTGGACAAACCATCAGAATCGACCGCGTGCCGTTTACCGTTGTTGGTATATTGGAGAGCAAAGGAAGCAATCTAGGAAATGACAATGATGATCAAATTATTGTCCCGATCTCAACGTTGCGACAGCGGCTTACTACCGGCGCTACGCAGGGACCTGATGACGTCCAAATAATATTCATCGGCTTTGACGATGAAGAGGCGCTGATCGCTGGGCAGAAAGAAATCAAAAGCCTGCTCCGCGCGCGGTATCGTGTGGCAAAAGGCCGCGTAAATCCCTTCACGGTGATGACCACAACCGAGATTGCCGAAGCGACAGGCGTCGTCACGCAGATATTCCAAGGAGTGCTGGTGGCGATCGCCTCGATCTCGTTGCTGGTCGGCGGCATCGGAATCATGAACATCATGCTGGTCAGCGTCACCGAACGGACACGAGAAATCGGGCTGCGTATGGCACTCGGGGCCAAGCGCCGGGATATCCGAAACCAGTTTTTGGTCGAGGCCGCAGTCTTGTGCATTATCGGCGGGGCTATGGGGTTGACGCTGGCACTGCTCGCGGCATTCGCGTTTGAACGGGCAGCCAACTTTCCCGCGCCAATCGGTTGGGATACTGCGTTAATGTCAGTGGCGTTTTCCGCCGTGATCGGTTTGGTGTTTGGAGGCTATCCGGCAATCCGGGCCTCGCGGTTATCACCGATTGAGGCACTGCGCAGCGAGTGAACTAAAGGATAGAGTCTGTTCGAGGCTGCAAGGGACTGTCCCAAGCGCAGCGCTGTGGACTGTCCCTGAAAGCCAGTGCGCGACCTATCGGGGACAGTCCACGGCGCTGCGCTTGGGACAGTCCCCTGACGTTGATTCAACCAAACGCTAGCCAGCAATCCTAGCCCGCACCGCTTCAGCCTGTGCCATGATGTTCCGCACCAATTCCGCACAAGTCGGGATGTCGTGGATCAAAGCTTGGCTTTGTCCGCTGGTCCAGATGCCGCCATCAGTATCACCATCGCGCAAGACATTTTCACGGCCGCGTTTGCCCGCCATCAATTCGCGGACTTCTTCGAAAGTCTTCGTTGGATCACGTTGAATTGCGGCGACTTCTTCTGATACCGCATTGCGTGCAACGCGCGCGGTATTGCGCAGACTGCGGCCCACCAAAACGGTATCAAGCTCATCACTATCCACAATCTTTTGCTTCACATTCTGGTGAATTTTCGCCTCAACCGTTGCACAAAACCGCGTGCCCATGTTCACGCCCGAGGCACCCAAAGCGAGCGCCGCGACCAGACTACGCCCATCGGCCATGCCACCACTGGCGATGATCGGAATACCGGGCAGCGCATCAACCGATGCGGGTAACAATACGACCAAGCCGACATCATCTTCGCCCGGGTGACCTGCACATTCAAAGCCGTCAATGCTGATGATATCGACGCCCTTTTTCACCGCCGACACCGAATGCCGCACACTGGTGCATTTGTGGATGACGGTGACGCCATTGTCTTTGAAACGCGGCAAATGGTCGGTCGGCGCGCGGCCCGCTGTCTCGACGATCTTGATCCCCGATGCGATAATCGCTTCGCGGTAATCGTCATACGGGATCGGGTTGATTGAGGGCAGCAAAGTCAAGTTCACGCCAAACGGCTTGTCCGTCAGGCCGCGTGTCTTTTCGATCTCGTCGAACAACGCCTGTCCGCTATCAAACATATGCGCGGTGATGAACCCCAGCGCACCGGCATTGGCAACCGCAGCGACCAACTCGCCATAGCCGACTCCGGTCATGCCGCCCATCAGGATCGGGGTTTCGACGCCGAACTCTTCGGTGATCGCGGTTTTGAACATATAACTCTCCTGATCCTAATCGCGGTATCACCGCCCCGTTGGCAGATCCTTGAAAGGCAAATCCTTGTCAACTCGGATGTCGCCGGGCATTCCCAATACCCTCTCGGCGATGATGTTGCGCAGGATTTCGTCGGTGCCACCGGCGATCCGCATCCCCGGCGCGCCCATCACCATGTCTTGAAATGCACCGCCTGCACTAGCATATTTGGGATCGGTGATGATCCCGAACTGGTCTTGCAATTCCAGCATTTCGTTCGCCATGTCCTGCGCGTTGGCTGCTTGGATCAGTTTCGACACCGATGCCTCTGGCCCCGGCGTCTGGCCGCGCGATAATGCCGTCAACGAACGAAGCCCGGTAAAACGAAGCCCTTCCCCGCGCACATACCAATCGGCCAATTTCTCACGAAACGCGCGGTCCGTGGACAATGGCGCACCATCCTCATCCGTCATTTTCTGCGCCAGTTTCAGCGCACTCAATGCTCCGCCACCGGGCGCACCGCGCCCACCGCCGACTGACGCACGTTCGTTCATCAAGGTGACGATGGACACTTTCCAGCCATCGTTCAACGCACCCAGACGCTGGCTGTCCTTCACGCGGACATCGGTAAAGAACACCTCGTTAAAGCCGCGCGCGCCCGACATTTGGTGGATCGATTTGCACTGGATGCCGGCCGACTTCATATCGATCCAGAACATCGTCAGCCCTTTATGCTTCACGGCATCGGGATCGGTGCGGACAAGCAGTATGCCGTAATCGGAATAATGCGCGCCACTAGTCCAGATTTTCTGGCCGTTGATCACCCATTCGTCGCCATCTTTGATCGCCTTTGTGCGGATTGCTGCAACATCCGAGCCGCCAGCGGGTTCAGAGAATAGCTGACACCAGATTTCTTCGCCGCGCACCGCTGGGCCGACGAAACGCGCTTTGGTTTCCTCGTCCGCCGTCGCCATGACGGTTGGCAGGCACATGCCGAGACCAATCGCGAACGGTCCGCCCAGATTGACGCCCAGCCGCGATTCCTCTTGCCCGAAAATCACGCTTTCGATTGTAGAGCCGCCACCGCCGCCCCATTCTTTGGGCCAGCGGATTTGTGCATAACCAGCGGCGGCCTTTTTCGCCTGCCACGCTTTGCACGCGATCAACAGCTCTGGGCCTTCATCGCCAAGCGAGACGCCTTTGATGCCGCGCGGTGCGTTTTCCTCTAGCCAAGCGCGCACTTTGACGCGGTATTCGGCTTCTGACGGGGTATCGTTGAAATCCATGGAATTCTCTCCTTAGGCAGCGTTGCTGCGTTCCAACATGGTGACCAGACGGTGTTTCCAGCTGCGCGGGCTGCCCGCGACGACCGAAAGCTGGCGGCTGCGGCGGTAATGCAGGTGGCAATCGACCTCCCACGTATACCCCATGCCGCCATGCAGCTGGACGTTTTCCTTTGATCCAAACCAATAAGCATCCGACGCCGAAATACGCGCACCCGCCGCCGCAATTGGCAGTTCGGGGGCATCGCTGTTCAGCGCCCATGCGCCATAATAGGCATTGCCGCGTGCCAACACGTTCTTGGCATACATGTCGGCCAGCCGGTGCTTCACCGCCTGATAGCCACCGATTTGCCGACCAAAGGCATAACGTTCCAGCGCATACGCCCGCGCCATTTCAAGGCACATGTCGGAGCCGCCAACCTGTTCGAACGCGATCAGCACAGCGGCGCGATCGTTGATCGCTTCGTATAGCGCCAAGCCGTCGCCGATTGCCCCAAGGCGCGTGGCAGGGGCATCCTTAAACTCGATGCGCGCGGCATCGCGCGACCGGTCGAGCGTTTCCACCGTTTCGCGAGTTACCCCTGCTTTGTTCAGATCGACAAGGAACAGGGTCGGCTTTCCGCCTTCGTTGGCGAGCACAATGGCATGGTCGGCGAAGCTGCCGTCGGTGACTGGGATTTTGACACCGGCCAGCTTTCCGCCAGATACTTCAGCCGATATTTTGGAAGCCGAAACGGGGCCAGCGCTTTCCGAACTGGCAATCGTCCCGATCAATTCACCCGATACGATCTTCGGCAGATACTCCGCCTTCTGCGCGGCATCCCCTGCCCGCAACAAAGCCTCGGCAAAGAAATAGACCGTGGATGCAAAGGGGATCGGCGCAACCGCCCGGCCCAGTTCCTCGGCAATGCAGCACAGTTCCAGATAACCCAGGCCAAGCCCGCCATGTTCTTCGGGAATTGCGGCACCCAGCCAGCCTTGTTCGGCGACCTGCGACCATAAGGCACGGTCGATGCCGGGGCTGTCGTCCTCCATCAGCTTGCGCACAGTGTCAGGCGTGCATTTAGCCGCGAGGAATTTTCGCGCCTCGTCCTTCAACGCCAGTTGATCGTCGGAAAAATCAAAATTCACGAGTGCTCTCTCCTCAGTCGCTGCTTGCAGCTTA
>JBEBKE010000122.1:0-6720 GCA_040079555.1 Sphingorhabdus sp.
AAAAATCGCCGTTATCGGTGTTGGGGGCGCAGGGGGAAATGCGATTGCCAACATGATCAATGCCCGGGTTGAGGGCGTTGACTTCATCGTCGCCAATACCGACGCGCAGGCGCTCAACTCTTCGCCAGCCGAATTTCGCATCCAACTGGGCCCTGATATCACACAAGGTCTTGGCGCTGGTTCGCGGCCTGAAGTAGGCCGTGCCGCCGCAGAAGAAACTCTGGAGCAGGTCAAGCAAGCTTTGGCTGGCGCGCATATGTGCTTTATCGCAGCAGGTATGGGCGGAGGCACCGGAACGGGTGCAGCCCCCGTCATTGCACGTGCCGCACGCGAAATGAACATCCTGACTGTCGGTGTTGTAACCAAGCCGTTCTTGTTCGAAGGCCAGCGCCGTATGCGCTCGTCCGAGGCAGGGATTGAAGAGCTGCAGCAGCATGTTGACACTTTGATCATCATTCCGAACCAAAACCTGTTTTTGGTCGCCAACCCGAACACCACTTTTAAAGAAGCATTTTTGCTTGCTGACGAAGTGCTGCAACAGGGTGTGCGCGGGATTACCGATTTGATGGTGATGCCGGGCCTGATCAACCTCGACTTTGCCGATGTGCGTTCTGTGATGCACGAAATGGGCAAGGCGATGATGGGCACTGGCGAAGCAGAAGGCGACGGCCGTGCGCTTGAAGCGGCGGAACGCGCTATTTCGAACCCATTGCTTGACGGTGTGTCGATGCAGGGTGCCAAGGGCGTCATCATCTCGATTACTGGCGGTGAAGACATGCGCCTGATGGAAGTTGATGAAGCGGCGAACCACATCCGCGAACTGGTTGATCCTGATGCGAATATCATCTGGGGATCGGCATTTAATGACAATCTAAACGGCAAAATCCGCGTTTCGGTTGTCGCGACGGGGATCGATCAAGACGCGCCGCCATCGGCTCGTCCGGTGCGCAATTTTGCCTTTGATCAGGTTTCGAAGGCCGCTCCTGCCGCTGTCGTAGAGGCGGAGCCTGAAGTTGAGGCTGAGGTCGAGACGGCGGTTGAAACCTCCTATGGCGCAACAGAATCGGCTGACGATTCGAGTGATGATCTGGTTCTGGGTGAAGCAGAGGCTGAATCTGCCGAAGCGGAAGGTGATGATCTCCTTGAACTGGGCGAAGCGCATGTTGAGGACGATGCTACGGCAGAAACGCCTGTCAGTTCCGGCCTGATCCCGCGTTCGTATGAAGACACATCAGATATGCCCAGCGAGCCATCTTCGCCTGCACCGCGCATTTCGACGACTGGCGGGACGCTGTTTGAACGCATGACTAACCTGTCACGTGGTCTGTCGCGCGATGAAGAGGAAGAGGACGATAACGCGGCCCCCGGTCTCAACATCCCGCGCTTTCTCGATAGGCAAAGCAACAACTAAGCCTGTCTGACACGGCGATTAGTGATAAATGCTATTGGTCGGGCGCTAGAAACGCTTGACCGATAGCTTTGCCGCTTTGTTTTGCAAATTGGGCTGTGCGCCACCATTGGGAATAGCATGAAGGTAACTTTGTTACATGTCGGCTTAGCCGCAATGCTGGCTGTTCCCAGCGCTGGGTTCGCAATGCAGCCCGCCGATGAAGCGCCCCTCGACGCATTAGACACCGGCGTTCCCAAATCTGTGCCCGTGAAGCAAGAGCCAGCGGGAGCGGCAGAGCTTCGTGATGCAATCCGGCGGATTGCGCAGCGCCCGACCGATGGCTTTGCACTGACCGATGCTGGCTACGCCGCGTTAAAACTTGGCGATTATGACGCGGCGTTCAATTTCTTTACAAAAGCCAGCGCCGTTCAACCGGCGGACGCGCGGATAAAAGCGGGGCTTGGGATCGCGCAGGTTCGGCGCGAAAATCCATTTGAGGCGTTGAGCCTTTTTGACGAAGCATTGCGGCTGGGTGCCAGCGAACGCAGCTTTGCACTGGATCGCGGACTGGCATTTGATCTGCTCGGTAACTTTGAGCGTGCAGAACGGGACTATATCCTCGCCGCGTCATTTGCTGATCCTGACGAAGTGACATTGCGTCACGCGATCTCATTGTCACTTGCCGGGCGTCGAGACGAGGCCGACCGCAAGCTTATCCCGTTGTTGCAGCGCGAAAACCCCGAGGCGTGGCGCGCACGGGCGTTGATGCTGGCCGGGCGCGGCGATGCCAAAGAAGCGGGCAAAATTGCCGCCGGTTTCCTGCCCGAACGCGAAGCGCGCCGCATGGACGGCTATTTTCGCAACATGACGCGGTTGACGACGGCGCAGCAAGCCGCCGCAATGCATTTTGGACATTTTCCCATTGGCTCTGACATCGGCGAAGACAGCGATGCTGTGCGGACGCTGGCGGCCACAACCGGCGCAAACCCTCAACCAAAGGGCGGAGATTCGCGCCTGATTCCATCGGGTGAGCCTCTCGGTACCAAAACCGCTGCCGTCAAAAGCGACAAGTCGGTAAAGGCTGCTGGTAAAGCGAAGAAGCCAAAGGGTTCCAACACCGATCTCGTGACAAATTCCGCACAGCAAGCCGTCGATGCCGCTTCACGCGCAAAGGTGACCACCGTCAGCAGCGGCCAACTGCCGCCACCTGAGGCGGCGCGCCCGCCGGTGCGGATTGCTTTGCCCGCTTTGGCGAAACCGAAGATCGAAACGATAGAATTGCCCGCATCGAGCCCAGCCGATGTTGTTACTCCCGCCGTTGTCATCACTGCGGAACTGCCTGCGACTGGTCCAGCTGTTCTTCCCAGCAAGATCGAACAGCCCATCGTAACGCCTGATCCCATTGTTCAGCCACCTGTCGTTCAGCCTGTGGTGATCGCGAGCAGCGCGGCGGAGGTTGCGACTGCGAAAGTTGAAACCGCGGGAACGTTCGACACAACAGTCGCGGAAAAAGGGCCAATCGGTCCCGGCTTTGAAAGCGTGATGCCAGTGGCTACCGTTGCGGTGACAACGCAGCCTGATCCAGTCATTGCTCAGCCGCAAGTGATCGAACCGCCCGTTATTGCCGCCACGCCACCCGTTGAACCGGTTGCCGAAAAAAGCTTTGATCTGGGTGCATTGGTCGAATCCATCGAAGTGCCAGAGGACGAAAAGCGTCCCTCGGTAGCGCCAGTGGATTTGAAGAAAATCAAAGCAGCGGTGCCGATGCCAAAAACCGATACGGTCGCTGCGAAAACAGACGCAGCGGCAAAGGCACTAAAACAGCCCGTTTCCGGTCCGCGCATCTTCGTCCAAGTCGCGACAGGTGCCGATGCCGCCGGGCTTGGCTATGATTATCGCCGCATGGCAAAAAAAAATGCGGCACTGTTTGCAAGCCATGATGGCTGGACAGCGTCATGGGGCAAAACCCGCCGCTTGCTGGTCGGCCCGTTCTCCGACATGAAATCCGCCAAGAAATGGGAAGCCGATTTCCGCAAAGCTGGCGGCGATGGCTTTGTGTGGCAAAGCGACAAAAATGCTGAGGTTGAAAAGCTGAAAGGCAAATAGCCGCTGGCGAAAATCGCGCTGCCCGTGCAAAGGCTAGCGTCATGACTGAGCGCGCCAATTATGCCTGCAACCCTGATACCAGTCGCGGGCGGCAATATGCTGAGCCGACGGGCGAAAGTCGCGGGCCGCGCAACATTTTTCAACGCGACCGCGACCGGATCATCCACTCCATCGCATTCCGCCGTTTGCGCCATAAAACGCAGGTGTTCATTTCGCCCGACGGCGACCATTTTCGCGTTCGCCTGACTCACAGCCTGGAGGTGGCGCAAATTGGAAGAACGATCGCCCGCGCCTTGGGGCTGGATGAGGATCTGACCGAGGCTTTGTGCCTCGCGCATGATATCGGCCATCCACCTTTCGGCCATGCCGGGGAAGATGCGCTGGAGGCAGCGATGGTCCCGTTCGGCGGTTTCGATCATAACGCGCAGACATTGCGGACGCTGTCTCAGCTGGAAAGCCCGTATCCATTATGGCCGGGCCTTAATCTCAGCTGGGAATTGATGGAAGGGCTGGCCAAACACAACGGCCCTGTTTTCCATCCACATTGGGCTTTAAAAGCCGTTGATGCCGCGTTCCCGCTGCAATTGGAGCAATATGCGTCGCTGGAAGCACAGGTAGCGGCGATCGCCGACGATATCGCGTATGACAACCACGACATCGACGACGGCATCCGCGCGGGGCTGCTGACCGTGGATCAACTGCGAGAATTGCCGTTTATCGACAGCCGATGGCGGGCAATTGTTGATCGCTATCCCGGCGCGAAGCACGAGACACTGATCCGCGAGCTGGTGCGCGAACAAATTGGCGTGATGGTCAACGATGTGATCGAAACGACGCGCAGCCGGATCAATCAATTGGGCATTAAGGCGGTCGATGACGTCCGAGCTGCTGGACGAACTATCGGAGGTTTTTCCGATGAACTGGCCGCGCGAGAGCGGCAGTTGAAAGCCTTTATGTACGCCAACCTCTATCATCATCCCGAACAGATTGCAGCGGCGGAGCAGGCGAGGGTGGTCATATCCGACCTGTTCACGGCCTATGCAAACGACGCAGCTTTGCTGCCGCAAGAATGGCGCGACAACATGCCGCAGAACGAACCCGCGCGCAGCAGGCATATCGCAGATTTCCTTGCCGGGATGACAGATCGCTTTGCAACCAATAGCCACGCGGCAATCTTTGGAGGCAAAGCATGAAGGGTCGGATCGTCATCGCCGGGGGCACAGGGTTGGTTGGAAAGCAAGTCGTGGCGGAGCTCGCCGGTTTGGGCATTTCCGACACGCACATGCTCATGCGGGCGCCTGCAACTGCTGCGCCTTTGGGTGTAAAACACCATGTTGCGGCATCGGAAAATTGGCCCGGCATTGTCCGTGAATTGAAGCCAGAGGTTGCGATCTGCACGCTTGGTACGACGATGAAAGTTGCGGGTTCAAAAGCCGCATTTGCCGCTGTCGATCATGATTTGGTAATAAGCTTCGCCGCCGCAGCGCGCGAAGCGGGGGCGCAGCAGTTCATTTGTGTGTCGTCGGTCGGCGCGCGTGCGGGCAGTGCCAATTTTTATCTGGACACCAAAGGCAAGGTTGAGACAGCATTGCGCGCGATGGATTTTAACCGGCTGGATGTCTTGCAGCCCGGGCTGTTGACCGGCGGCCGCCGCAATGAAAGCCGATTGGGTGAATCCCTGGCGTCGTTGGTCAGCCCGCTTTCCGATTTGTTGATGATGGGGCCGTTATCGCGATACCGATCAACGCCATCGGCACGCGTTGCGCGTGCGATTGTCACTTTGGCGCTCGGTGGCGGCTATGGGCAATTTATCCACGAAAATGATTCGATCAACGCGCTCTCTGGTTGACTCTGGCAAACGGCAAAGCCAAGGCGGAAAACAGTCGCTGACGAAGTGGGAGAGCGCATTGGATTTCCTAATGCCGCCGAAGGAGCAACCGCCCCGGAATCTCTCAGGCAAAAGGACCGCTTTGGCTTTTGCGACACTCTGGAAAGAGCCCTTTAATGGGCCGCCGAAGGGGTAAAGCTCTCAGGTATCCGTGACAGAGGGGGCAGGCAGCGTGGACCGCTGGCTGAACCTCTATGCGGAGAATTTGATGAGCGACAACACCGAAATGCTTGAGTTGCCCTTGGGTGATTGGCACCGCGCCAAAGCCGCACGGATGGTCTCGTTCGCGGGCTATGCGATGCCGATCCAATATGAAGGCATCATGGCGGAGCATCTGTGGACGCGCGAGAATGCTGGACTGTTCGATGTATCGCATATGGGGCAGCTGATCCTGTCCAGCGAAAACGTCGCAGCGGCGCTGGAGGCCATTGTTCCCGGTGATATTTCCGCGTTGAAAGAAGGGCGGATGCGTTATTCGCTGTTGCTCGCGGCGGATGGCGGAGTCCTCGACGACCTTATGATTACTGCGACGCCGACAGGGCTGTATGTAGTCGTCAACGGCGCGGTGAAGCATCAGGATATCGCCTTTTTGCGGGCGCATCTGCCTGCTCATATCGACATCAACCATATGGAAAACCGCGCTTTGTTGGCGCTGCAAGGGCCGAAGGCGGTTGAGGCGTTGATGCGGGTGGTTCCGCATGTCGAAAAGCTGTTCTTTATGGAATCGGATATTTTCCTGTGGGGCGAAGTGCCTTTGTGGATCAGCCGTTCGGGCTATACCGGCGAAGATGGCTTTGAAATTTCGGTGGCTGCTGAAAATGTGGTCGCGCTGGCCGATGCGCTGAGCGCGCAGCCCGAAGTAAAGCCCATCGGCCTTGGCGCGCGCGATTCGCTGCGTCTGGAGGCGGGGTTGCCGTTGTACGGGCATGATATGGACCCCAGCACCGATCCGGTTGAGGGCAATGCCAGCTTTGCGATCTCCAAACGCCGCCGCGCAGAGGGCGGGTTTCACGGTAGCGAGCGCATTCTGAAAGCGCTGTCCGATGGCTCCGCGCGCAAACTGGTTGGCTTTGCGGTCGAGGGCAAAGTGCCAGTGCGCGAAGGCGCGCCGGTCTTTGCGGGCGAGACGCAGGTTGGCGTTGTGACGTCAGGCGGCTTTGCGCCGAGCGTCGGTGCGCCGATTGCCATGGGCTATGTCGCTGCGGCGCATATTGCCGCAGGAACCGCTTTAGAGGCGGAGGTGCGCGGCAAGCGTGTTCCGCTGATCGTCGCGTCCATGCCATTTATTCCACATCACTACCACCGCCGAGCGATTTCCTCGGAAATTGCGGCAACC
>JBEBKE010000123.1:0-6637 GCA_040079555.1 Sphingorhabdus sp.
TGTGACGCCTGCGCCATTCTTTCGTTGCCGATGGTTTCAGCGCGGTCAGGTTGGTTTCGCCAAAGCTTATCATCCCTTGCGTCGCTTGCACCGTCAGCGACAGGATCGAGAGCAATGTTGTTTTCCCCGCGCCCGACGGCCCGCCAACGACGTTCAACAGCCCGGGTTCAAAACGGCGGTTCAGCATCGCCAGCGTGCGCTTCTCCGCACCCGCCTCCAGCACCGAGTGGCTGATATGATCAAGAGTGAGACTGCGGCTCATTTCGCAAAGCCCACAGTGACGCGTAGGCCGATTAAGGCGGGCGGCGGAGTGGTATCAAAGGCGATGAACGCTTCACGCACATCGCGGTCGAAGCGGTCAGTGGGGTCAAGTGACCGCGCGCTTCTACGCCCCATGACGCTGGCCATTTGGGTGACGCGGCCTTTCCATTTCTCCGGCTTGCCATCGACCCAAACTGTTACGCGCTGCCCGATGCGAACATTGGCGGCGTCGCGCTCGCTGAGTTCGGCCCTCACAATCAGCCGCGAGACATCGCCGACGATAATCAACGGAGTGCCTTGGCTAGCCCCCGAAAACTCGCCCTCGCGGCGCAGGATTTGCAGCACTTGCCCGGCGATTGGACTTTTCAGCGTGCATTGTTCGGCCAGCGCGCTGGCGACCGAGGTTTCTGCAACGGCGGCACGAGCGGCGGCATTGGCCTCTGCGATTTCCGAACCCCGGGCACCTTCGGCGAGCAACGACCGCCGCTGATTCAGCGCATCCAACTGCGCGCGGGCTGAGTCGCGACCATTGGTGCGCGCCGCCAAATCGCGTTTGGAAATAAAGCCGTCATCGACCAGCGCCTCGGCCATCGACAGACGTTGCTGCTGTTCGCGCAGTGCCGATTCGGCAGCGTCGATCTCTGCATCGGCGGCTTGCAATTCCTGTGCGCGCGGGCCGGATCGGATGGTGATAGCGGCGGCACTGGCCTTTTGTCCAAGCGCAGCGCGCGCGTTGATTTCTGCCAAGCGTGGGCCGCAATCGATGCCAAGCAGTTTTTCACCCGCCGCAACAGTCTGCCCACGTTCGACGAACAAGCGGTCTATTACGCCATCGGCAGCAGCGACAAGCTGGCGGCTTTCGCCTTCGCTATCGATCCTGCCGACAGCGGTTGCGACAAAAGGCGCATTGGATTTGGGCGCGCTACTTTGCGCAACACCGCATCCCGAGAGTGTTATCGAAATGAGGAGTGGGGCAAGATATCGCATCAGCTTCTAAACACCGTTTCTGGTCCATATGCCGACAAAGCACGGCGCGCGGAGATGATCGCAAAACCCAATGCGCCGCCAATCGCAGCCAGCGGAACGAGCATGTCGGACAGGCGAAAGCTGACCCAGGGCAGCATGAAATTTGTCGAGAGGATCGCCAGCGGCGTCACCGCGACCGCCGCGACGCCCGTCACTGCCGCGATCAGCACCGCGACCATCAGGATGATCGAACCCACTTCACACTCGCTCGCGCCGTGACCGAGCAAAGAAAGCAGATCGTGATGATAACGCTGAATAAAGCGCGAGATGCCATTGGCGAGAAGGATCACCATCAGCAATGCTGCAAGCACCGCCGCAAGCAGAATCGCTGCACCCGCGCCAGTCTTGCGCTGCCAATAGAGCGAGGAGCTTTGTTCAAACTCGGCACCGCTGACCAAAGACACATCGGGGAACAGCTGTTCCGCTTGATGTCGCATCGCGGCAAAATCGCGCGGCGCGGCAGAACCATAGTTCCCAATCACAAAGCTGGTGGAATTGGGGTCCATCCGCAGCATCCGCCGCCCCTGTTCAAACGGCACAAGCACATAAGGCGCGCCAAGGAACGTCGGCAGATTATCGACGACTTGCGCCATATGCAAAGTTGTTCCGGCAATCGATGCTTCGCTGTAAGCGCCGGTCTGTGCTGGCAGATCGAGCCGCGACAGATCCGACCGATCCACAGCAAAGCCGGTGTCGGGCAATCCTGAATCGTCAATGCCGACAATCGCGACATTGCCGCGCCGTCCGATGGGCGACCGCCACGGGGCAAAGCCAAAGACCACACGGCGATAGCGCGCATCGGGGGTGAAACGCGCAAGCGCCGCGGCGTAATCTTCGCTAAACGGATCGGGGAAATCGAAGCATTCAACGGTGCTGCCCACGATCCAGAAATCGGCCTCGACTGTCCGAGGGATCACCGCGCCTGCCCGCAGGAAAGAGGTGAAGACAGAGTATTGAAAGCTCGCAACAACAGCCGCCACCGCGCACGAGATGATCGTGACCGACAAAAACCGCCAGTCACGTGTCACCGCGATGCGGGAGAATAGCCACGGCGCACTGCCGGTCATTCGCTGAAGTATGTTACTTTGCGATAGCATTTGATTGGACCCTGTTACCGGGCCTAGCTAGCTGTAAAATTGTGTGATTATGCGTGATGCCCGTCACGCGTCCGATTCTTCCTTGGCAAGCGGGGGCACGTCCCCCACATAGGCGCGGATAGACAGTTTTGGGCGCAAGGAGAGTATTGTGGCTAGCATGGGTTTGACCACCGAAGAGCAAAAGGCAGTCGAGGCGTTCCGACGCGACATAGTCGAACCGTCGATGACGAAGCTGGTGGTGCTTGATTTCTGGGCCGAATGGTGCGGACCGTGCAAACAGCTGACACCGGTATTGGAAAAAGTCTGCGCCGACTATGCCGACAAGGGCGTGGTTCTCGCCAAGGTCGACGTCGATGCCAACACGTTCATCGCTGCGCAGTTTCAGGTGCGGTCGATCCCGACGGTCTATGCTTTGTTTCAGGGGCAGCCCGTTGCCGACATGACTAATGCCCGTACCGAGGCACAGGTCGCCGCGATGCTCGATCAACTGCTGGCGAAATTTCCGGTGACTGCCGGTGATGCGGTCAATGCCGGACCGGATCTGGCCGCAATGGCCGATGCGGGCTTTGCTGCGTTGGCACAGGATGCAGCGCAAGACGCTTATGTGATTTTCACTGACATTCTGGCACTTGATCCAGACAATGCCGCGGCACTGGCGGGGATGATCCAAGCGCTGATGGCGCTTGATCGCAAAGACGAGGCCGCCGCGATTTTCGCCAGCCTGCCCGATGAAGTTAAAGCAGATGCGGCGTTCGAAAAAGTCGGCGTGATGCTGGCTATCGCGGCGGAAGCACGCGATCCTGAGGAGCTTGCACTGCTGCGTCAGGCCGTTGCCGCCAGCCCCGACGATCATGCCGCGCGGTTTGATTTGGCCAATGCGTTATTGGCAGCGGGCGACCGTGATGGTGCAGCAGAGGCCTTGCTGCACAGTATCGCAGTTGACCGCAGCTGGAACGAAGGCGCGGCAAAAGCACGCTTGCTAGAGATATTCGGCATGATCGGATTGGAAGATTCATGGGTCGCGGCGACACGGCGCAAACTGTCCGCGATTTTATTCGGATGACCAAGAAACGCATTTCCTTGTTCCCCTTGGCTGGCGCAATCTTACTGCCCGGGATGCAGTTGCCGCTGCATATCTTCGAACCGCGCTATCGTTCGCTCGTCGGCGATTCTCTCGCGCGCGACCGGATGATCGGGATGATCCAACCCAGCGGTGATGGAAAGCGGCCCGATTTGTTCGCCGTCGGTTGCCTGGGCCGCATCGAGGATGTCGAGGCGTTGGAGGATGGCCGTTACAATATCGTTCTTCAGGGGCTGCAACGCTTTACTGTCGCGAACGAGTTGGATGTCAAAACCCCGTTTCGTCAGGCTGAGGCCGAATTGTGGGAAGAGGACGAGCTTGGCGAAGTGCTGTCCATCGCGGAACGCGCCGCGCTGGAAATGGAATCGCGGCGCTTTGCCGATAGCCAGGGCTATGCCGTCGATTGGAATTCGGTTGAACAGCTGGACGATTTTTCTTTGGTCAATGCCATCGCGCAGATTGCGCCGTTCGATACTGCTGCCAAACAGGCGCTGCTGGAGGCCCGCGGGTTGGCCGCACGGTCCGAATTGATCGTCCAGCTGATGGAATTTTTTGGCCGCCACGACGGATCGGATGACCGAGTAACATTGCAATAACTTATTGAAAAATAGTGTTTTTGGTGGTGGTGTAGATTGGAAAGTCACACTAAGGTCTCACCTTAAAGCACTTTGCAACAAGAACGACGGCCGACAAATTCTAGGCTGAATGCAGCCGGCAAGATCATGCGGTCGCGCGCTGTAAATACGCGGCATAGTTGCAAAACCACTTTCAAAATCAGCACCCTCATTTCAAATCGCTTTCCCGCTTCGTCCAAAAGCGATAAGAACATAATATGAACAAAAAGTCAAGCGATTCGATTCGGGCAGCGCAGCCCGATGCAGGCTGGGGCCATGCGCTTGCGGCGCTTGGCAAGGCAAAGACAGAGCAGCGATCGCTATCAGATATCCTGAGCGGCCTACCCATTAATGCCTGCCACGAAATTCTTGGCAAAGATAAAGGCGATGCTGCCAGCCTGTTTGGTTTTGGCGCGATGCTGGCGGCGATGCTATCTGCATCGCCGCCAGATACGCCCTGTTTCTTTGTGCGGCCATTGCGGCGTGGCGGCGGGCATTTATATCCGCCGGGGCTGACCGAACTGGGGATCGACCCTAACCGCTGTTTCAGCGTGCATGTGCCCGATCTACTCGCGGCACTGAAGGCGACAGCCGACATCGCGCGCAGCGGTGCGGCAGGGGCTGTGCTGGTGGAGATCGAAGGCAATCCCCGCTTACTCGATCTGACCGCGAGCAGGCGGCTGGCGCTGTCTGCGGAGAAATCGGGAACAACGGTGCTGCTGTTGCGCATGGGCGCGCGCGAATCGCCAAGCGCTGCGTATAGCCGCTGGCAGGTTGCGTCTGCCCCCTCGACGCCTTTGCTCGCCGACGCACCGGGCGGGCCGACTTTTGATATCACGATGCTGCGTCACCGCCGAATGGCGGCAGGCCAATCGGCGCGGCTAGTCTGGGATTCTGAAAAGCAGAGATTTGATGAACAAGCTGACGCCATCATACCGCAGCGGGAAAGCGCAGGAGAGGCGACATTTGGCCGTCTATTTGCCTTGGCTGCCCGCAGAGCGGCTGATCCGCACGCGCGTCGCGCCGCCTGACGCCGCCTTTGCTTTGGTTGAAAAGCAAAAGGGTACAATGCGGCTAGTCGCGGTGTCGCAAGCGGCGCATTTAATGGGGCTTAATGCAGGGCTGGCGCTTGCCGATGCGCGCGCGCGTGTTCCCGATTTGGCAGCATATGATTATGACGGTGCTGCGGATACCGTAATGCTGGAACAGCTGGCTGAGGCCTGTTTGCGCTACACGCCCAAGGTAATGCTGACCCTGCCACAAGGCCTATTGCTCGACATCACCGGCTGCGCGCATCTGTTTGAAAAGGGAGAAAGCGAACTCGCCGCTGATCTTCAACACCGCCTAACCGGTGGCGGCTATACCGCAAGCCTTGCATTCTCCGCCTCGTCCGATGCGGCGATGGCTCTAGCGATCTATGGCCTTGAAGAAGGGCAAGTGGCGCGACTGCCGGTATCTGCTTTGCGCTGTGATCCTGCCGTCCATCATGCGCTGCGGCGAGCCGGGCTGACCCATATCCGTGATCTTGCCAGCCGCCCGCGCACGGTGCTTGCATCGCGCTTTGGCGAAAAGGTCACGCATCAGCTCGCCCGGTTGCTGAACGAAGTCGACAGCCCGATCATCCCGCGCCGGTCACGGCCCGAAATCCTTTGCGAAGTGCGCTTTGCCGAACCCATTGGCCACACCGAAAGCGTGCGTGATGCGATGGCCGAGCTGGCAGTGGATGCCATCCGCCAGTTGAGCGAACGCGGCGAAGGCGCTCGGGTATTGGAGGTTGCGCTCTACCGTTGCGACGGTGTGGTATCGCGACTGGGCATAGAGACCGCTGCTCCGACCCGCGATGTCGCGCTGATCATGCGGTTATTTGCCGAACGGATTGATGCCCTGCGCGATCCGCTCGACCCCGGCTTTGGCTATGACCAGATTGCACTGCACATCCGCGCCGCTGAGCCACTGAACGCCGACCAGAGTGACTTTGAAAGCAGCGCCGCCAAAGCGCGCGAAGAGCTGTCGGCTTTACTGGCGCGGCTGGCCACGCGGTTGGGGCCAGAATGCGTGACCCGTTGGCAGATGCTCGACAGTCATGTGCCTGAGGGGGTTTTTACATATTTGAGCACCTTATCCTCCCCGAGCTTGCCTCGGGGAGGTGGCAGTTGCGCAGCAACTGACGGAGGAGCTGTTAAGGTTCATTCGCAAGCTACGCTTGCGGCCCCTCCACCACTTCGTGGTCCCCCTCCCCGAGACAAGCTCGGGGAGGAATTTGCCCCAACCCGCCCTCTCCTTCTCCTCGATCCACCCGAAGCTGTGGACGCCATTGCCGAAGTCCCCGATGGTCCGCCTTATCGTTTTCGTTGGCGCGGGAGCCAGCACCGCGTTGCACAGCATGAAGGGCCAGAACGAATCGTTATGCCCTGGTGGGACGGACGGCGGAAAGAAGCCCGGCTGACCCGCGATTATTACCGCGTCGAGGACGATACTGGCCACCGCTTCTGGCTATTCCGCCACGGGCTGTACGAGGAAAAGCCCGACCCCGATTGGTATGTCCATGGGCTGTTTGC
>JBEBKE010000124.1:0-6614 GCA_040079555.1 Sphingorhabdus sp.
CGCCGGGAACAGCGGTATAGGCTTTCGGCATTGCGCTGAGCTTGGCGCAGATGGCTATCGCGCCAAAATCACCGGCTGGCTTTGCAGCGGCCTGCGTCGCAATCGATGAGAACAGGATTGTTAGAAGCAGCTGTTTTTTCGCCATGCTCAATTCCTCCCTAAAACAAATTCTTCGGCAACCGGTTTGCGTACGTCAAAATGCATAAACGTAACGCAATTGGCAGAAATCAGTACGCACTTGGATTCGATCACCGCTTGCAACCGCTTTTCATCGACATCGGATTCAATCGTCGGCGTCCCCGGTTCGCTGTCAGAGGCGTAGACGCCGAAATATGTATTGCGGACCCCAGCCTTGGCTTTGCATTCGGCCTTTTCCCCGCGGACACACAGCTCAAGCGCGCTGCGGATCGCGTCTTCTTGCGATGCTTTTTGCGAAACGGCCCAGATTCGACTGACATGGGCAGGAAACCGATCTGCACGATAGGCAATCGTTCCCCACATATCAGGAATAGGACTATCTCCCATCAGGTTCCGCACCGATGGCCCGCGATTATCATATCGCCCGTCAAACCAGTGCGTAATCGCACACCGGCGCCCTTTTCGGGAGCATTCCTCCAGCAGGCGGATGGATGAATGCGCGTTCGAAAGGCCCTCCATCACGACGCGTCCGCCGTCATCAGATGAAGCCATTGCGATGACGCCGTCGCGTGTGGACACAATATGACTGCATTCAACGCCAGTGGTTTTGGCGCAGGCTTCACGGGCCGCGGTCTCAGCGGATTGCCGGCTGTCATATCCGGTGCTGACGCTATAGTTCAAATGGCCCGAAGCCCAGGCCAATGCGGTAAAGCGGACGGGCTCAAGCGATTCGTCTTGCATCGCTGCAATGTCCATCGGCGTTGATAAACAGCATAGAATGAGTAAATATTTCGCGGAACGCATAGGGCAATAACCCGTTTTGTCATAGGTTTAGACCCAAATGGCTAGCATCGGCTGTGGTTATGGGCATGTCTTTATATGCACCGGTGCACCAGCTAAAAAACGAGACCCGATATCGGTGTTCGCGATTGGCCACTGGATAGGGGTGCGTGCCGGCTCATCCAAACGCTCCGCGAACCGTCAATAATCTCTCTCGTCGGCATCCGTTGTCCTGAAACGAATTTCTGCTTTAGCATGTGGCTGGATTTCAACGCGCCACACCGACGCACCGCGATGTTTTTTGACAGGTTTTGAAAAACGGGAATAGACGATACCGCGTGATTTAAACCGCACCTCAGCCCAAATCGCATGCGGGTTTGTGTTTTCCAACTTGAGCAGGTTTTCCTCCCAATCGCCGTCACTCGACACCACGTCAATATCGCTTTTGACGATATGGGATGCTGTGTCGTTGATGATCAGCTCGACGTCTTCACCGATGGCTTTGTCGTCGACATGGCTGGTACCGATCAGATTGTTTCCATCCCGCAGATGCTGGAAAATGCGAACGCTGCCAGCTGGCAGTGGCATACCGCCGCCATTTTTGACCCTATTTGTAAACCGGAAAACCAAGCGCGTTTCCATGTCATTATAAAGACTATGCTCCAGCGTATAGAGCGTTTCGCCACTGATCGGCGTTTCCCTAATGAACCGAACCTGTTTCATGCTTTGTGGTTGTACATCGGTGGGAAAAGGTACCGAATACAGCTTTACATCGCCGACGTCGCTCTGCTCCGCGATGCGTGATCCTGTCACCAATATTACTCTATCATCGACGCAACCCTTCTCGCCAAAATCGCAATAGCGGAACGACTCTGGAAACGTGATCAAGATGGGTGGTATGGGTCCGGGTGTAAAAAGGGGGCCACCCGATCGCGGCGCATCCGGCCAGCATTCCGATCGCAGAGCGATATTTTTTTCAGAATAGGGATCGCTTTGTCGTTCTTCGTCTTCGGCTTCTTCGTCCTCCCAATCATAGCCTGTACGAAAAACCTCGCCCGCCACTGCACTCAGTTCTGTTTGTGGAAACGCAGTTCGATCCTTGCTCGCGATTGTCATCCAGCCAAATAATTTGATACTGCGCGCGTCAGAGGAAAGGGCGGCAACATAGTCGGCTTTCCAATCGAAATTGTCGGCAAGATAAGCCAATGTCAGCGTCATCTTTCCGCCCTTGCTATCTGGGCGAGTTTTCATCGACAGGGTTGGCTTCGCGGTTAGATCGACTGGCATGTTGGGGAACAAAACGGCGCTGAAACGACCGTCGCATTTGATGGCTTCATATCCACGCGCTGTTTTGAGGATCAAGCGGTCCGGCTGGGAGATGATCGTTGCATCCTCCTCCTGTATTTTGCCGCTGCTTGGATCGGTGACGCGTATGCGCACTTTTTGTCCGGTAAAGGAATCCAGCAAGCCGCGCTGAGAAAGCAGCCGCCGGTCAAAATTCTTTTCGCCGGTTTTGTTATCTAATAGGATCGCGCTTTGGGGCACGATTCCGCTGGCCACATTTTCGAAACGGATAACCACTTCGCCGGGTGGTAAATTGACGGTTCTGGTTTCGGTAATCATCGCATAGCCGCGCAGCGCATCGCCATCATCCTCAAACGGGATCGGGTCCTTCGCCTTGCGTGTCGGATCGCGGTAGATCGAGACGGTCGTGCTATCCGCCGCTTTCGAGACAAAAGGGGGACTATCGGCGCCCGCAGCAATGGGCAAGCTCAGCAGCCAACAGCAGCAGAGTAAACGCAACGCCGTCATGCCAACGATGTCAAAACGCAGAAAGATAGGTCACAACCAGATCGGTCCGACCATTTGCCGGAACCTTGACCAACCATGTGCGTTCGTCGCTTCCATTTTGTCTGCCCTCTACCGTTTCGGACAGTATCCGGGTTTGCTCATTCCATCCGCGAAGGCCAAATTGGCGCAGGTCGACGGACACGGGTTGTGATCGCGCGTTGGTGACAGTGAAGCGCATTTGCGTCCGCCAATATTCCTTGTTCTTTTCGGCTATCGTTGTTGCAGCGGTTGCATCTTTGTCAGCGCCAAAAATTCGGTATCGGGTGCTGCCGATCCATTCATCTGATGAAATGCGTTCGCGTTTTTCGATTGTCGGCCTAACCTTCACATCAAATGCAACGCTGGTGGCGAGACGGACATCCTGACCTTTTGCAACATGGTCGATTTTGCTTTCGCCAACAAAGCGCGCCTTACCGGTGCTATCCCGCATGTATATTCGGGCGATCCCTGCGGGCAGGGCGGCACCAAGACCGCCGTCTTTGCCAGTGTTGAATTTCAGAACACTGATCGCGCTGACAGGCTCCGCCGTTTCGCATCCCCAACGGCAATAGAACTCGTAAACGCGCTCCGCCTGCACGGCCGAAATGTCGAGGAACCCAATCTGCTTTTTCTGATTGGTCGCGACGGTAGTTCTACCTTCAAGCGGATACAGCAGCAAGTCACCGCCCAGCTTTTTCGCTTTGTCGTCTTCGTCGTCATAATCGTCGCTGCGCGTCGACGCAGTGTTCGAACCTGCAATTTTGAATTGCCCGTCACGGTTATCTTTTTGCATGTGCAGAACTTCACCAGCGACCAGCGTAAGCCGTGCATCACGGAATGTTGTACCGCTATTGTTGGTCAGTGTGACCCAACCTTGCAGGTCCAAACTGCCCTTTTGCTCATCAAACAAGCCAACATAGTCTGCTTTCCAACCCAGACCTTTACTAAGATAAGATAATGTCAGCGGGCGTGTTCCATTTTGTTTTGAGTCCATCGTTACCGACAAAGTTGGCCGCGCGCGCAAATTGCTTGGGATTTCGTCGAAGATGACGCGGGTCGGGCTATCGTCATCTCGCAATATTTCGATCTTGCTGCCGACCTGCATCACGACGCCGCCGTTCACGGCCAGCACCTTCGCGCGTTCTTCGATCGGCTTGTCGGTCAGCGGATCTTTACGGATCAGCGTAATCTCCCGCCCCTCCGCCTTTTGCATCAATTTTGCCGGTGACAGCAAATCAAAGTCAAAGTTCTGCTCAACAATCTCAATCGCTGCACCCGTTAGCGAGACCGTTTCTGGTAAGATTGCAGCCGAGACATCAGCGAACTCGTGACGCACCGTTGCTTTTGGCAGGTCTACTTCACGCACGTCTTCGATCAGAGCTAGGTCGGCATAAATGGTCAGGTCGAGCTGTCCTTGCGCCGATTGCGTCCCAGGATCGGCTTGGCCAAAAGCGGGGCTGATGAACAGCAGGCTCGGTAACAGTAAGCGCATATAGTGTCCTTTGACGGATCTGAAACGATGAACCGTAATGCCGAGAGTATAGCTATTTTTTGTTTCCGACCAAAAGGATAGGATGAACTGGTGCACAATCATGCCGCAAGGCTTTCGGCTTTGTAAAAAAGCCCGCCGCGATCCCAATAAAAAATCGGCGGGGGATGCCTCCTGGAACATTGCAGTTCCACGGATCAAAAACAGGCAACTGTTGTGTACCGGTACTTTGCTGCGGCTTTACCCTCACTTTTACCACTGACAGTGTTTGGGGATGATTGGCTTTAAAAGTTCAAATTTCTGTCTGTTGGCATTGTTGGCGTTTGCACCGACGCCCGCCAACGCCGCCAGACTGGTGGCTGGTGTTCGCGCATGGCGATAAGCCACAGCGCGTCGTCCACTATCTCGATCTGGCGAGCATCGATGTGGTCCGCGATCCATCGCGCTTGATGACAACCAGTTTCGATACAAAGCTGAGCGACGCTGACCTGATCGACTATATCCGAGTTGAGGGTGTTGCGGTCTATGAATCGGCGCAATCTCCAGCGAAGGCCGCGACCCAGTACCGCGTGAAATGCCGTGAGCAGATGGTGGCAAGCACCATGGCATCACAGCTGTGGCGGCACGACCGGATTGACCAGCTGCCGGATCGGGGCTGGACAGCCATTGCGGGTAACGCTCTGTTGTCACAGATACATGCCTTTGCCTGTACGCCTGCCAAGCGAGACGCTAACGGAATGTTACGGGTAACCGATGAATATGATCCGATGCCGCTGACGTGGAATGTTCTTTGGCCCGACGGTGTGGAACCGCAATGGACATCGACCCGCACTGCCGATGAAATTAATGCCGAAATCGACGCCAAGCTCGCCGAAACACGCGAGCTGCTGGCCAAGGGAGCCGCGATGGCGACGGCGGGTCTGCAAAAGTTTGAAAGCGACCGCGAGCAAACAATCCAAGACCAAAAGAAGCTGTTCTCCCAAATGGCACAAAAGGCGAGCCCCGTGCTGCACAGTTGGATGGGCTTACCCGAAACCGCACTGGTCGCCCGCTGGGGTATCCCGCATCAAAGTTACGTAAGCAGAGGCAGCCGGTTCCTTTACTACGGCTATGGCTACACGACGAAGCTGGTCGACGAAAATGGGTATGAGATCCCGCAAGAAACCTGGGCGTGCCACATGACGTTTGAGGTGCGCGAAGGCCTGATCGCCGATTACCGATCAAGCGGCAATTATTGCCAAACCGCAGCGGCGAACCTGCCTTATGGGCGCTCGCGCGAATAGGTGTCACGAAACAAAGCGTGGCGGCGCATCCGGACCAGCGAGCATTAGCACCGCAGTTTACCGTGAGGTGACGGACGCTCGTGCAAGGAAGACACTGCTCGACAAGATATATGACGAGCGGCGACCACAATGGTCGCCGCACCGTCCTTCCAGCGTTCTGATCAAAGGATGAAAATATCCGGACTCAGCGGCGGATTGGGAGTGGAACCGGCAAAGCTGATATCAACCTCAAAATCGGCCACACCATCACCGTTCACATCGCCTTGCAAGCGACCATTATTGCCAAAGCGCAATTGCCCGGCGACACCCGAAAAGCCTGCATTGCCGATAAAGGTAAAGGCCTGATCGCCCGCTTCATTCGCATTGGCGTCGATCTGCGACAGGTCAATCCTATCTTGATTCAAGCCACTGTTCGCATTGAAGTCGGTTATCCAATCACGTGAGCCGCCACCGGGCCTGCTTTCGCCAATGTCGGTAAACCGAAATACATCTTGTCCACGCCCACCCGTCAAAATGTCCTGACCGGCACCGCCGATCAACACGTCATTCCCGGCCCCGCCCGACAATATGTCACGGCCAAATCCGCCAAAAAGCAAATCATCGCCAGCCCCGCCGTCGATAAGGTCATTGCCCAGTCCACCATCGACAATGTCGTTACCACCACCTGCAAACACCAGATCGGCACCGCGGCCAGCGATGATTTCGTCAGCACCGCCCGTCCCAAAAAGTACGTCGCTGCGATCTGTTCCCTCAATCTCGTTTAGCGGCGTTCCCTCATTGACATCGGTCACGCCAATCGTTGCCGTCAGATCGCGGCTGAGTCCGCCCTGATCGGTGGCACGAACGACCACATTGTGGCTAGCGGCGCCTTCAAAATCGATCAAAGCACCGTTGGCCACCGTGAGTTGCCCCGTCGCTGCGTTGATCGCAAATCGGCCTCCCGCATTGTCGACCAGGCTGTAGGTCAGCGAAGCGCCGGCATCGGGGTCGGTTGCCGCAAACTGACCGACGACCGTGCCATTGGCGCTGTTTTCCGCGACTGCCCCTCCCGACGCCAGTGTCAGGCTGTCAGGGGCTTCATTGGCGTTGGTCAC
>JBEBKE010000125.1:0-6559 GCA_040079555.1 Sphingorhabdus sp.
ACTAGTCAATGTCGAGGCCCGATGGCGGAGTGGTGACGCAGAGGACTGCAAATCCTTGCACGCCGGTTCGATTCCGGCTCGGGCCTCCAAAATCCTGACTGAGAATGTCTGTCAGTGATTGAAATTTCCCAGTTTTCTGCTAGTTTTGAGGGATCTACTGATTGTCAGTGGTTGCCCCTGTTTGCCAGTAATTGTGGTCGATGGGGGCCTAATTTGGGGGCCTCGTAAAGCCCCCATCTGAAGCGAGGCCCCCAAATGGCACTAACAGACACTGCAATCCGCAAGGCCAAGCCGAGGGACAAGGCCTATAAGCTGGCAGACTCGCAAGGGCTTTACCTGCTGATCAACCCCGGCGGCAGCAAGCTGTGGCGCGTCAAATATCGTATCGATGGTGTTGAGCGGAAGCTGGCGCTTGGTTCGTATCCCGAAATCACGCTGGCAGAGGCACGGTCGGCACGCGATGTGGCTCGAAAGCAACTTGCGCATGCGGTCGATCCCAATGTTGCAAAGCGGCAGGCACGAATTGAGGCGAGCATTCGGGCGAGCAACAGCTTTGCGAGCGTTGCCGAAGAATTGATCGACAAGAAGGCGCGCGAGGGCCTTGCCCAGCCAACGTTGAAGAAAATGCGTTGGTTCGTCGAATTGCTGGGCACCGATTTCGGCAAGCGTCCCGTCACTGAAATCAAGCCTCAGGAACTATTGCACGAGCTGCGCAAACACGAACGGCGAGGCCGGTTGGAAACCGCCAACCTGCTTCGCGCCTTCGCGAGCCGGGTCTTCCGGTATGCGGTCGCAACGGCACGGGCTGAAACCGATCCAGCACATTTGTTGATCGGTGCGCTGACATCACCAAAGGTGAAGCATTTTGCGGCCATTACGGACCCCGAAGAATTCGGCACATTGCTGCATGTGATCGACGGCTATCAGGGCGATCCATCAGTCATGAACGCGCTGAAGCTGACACCGCATGTCTTCCAGCGCCCTGGCGAAATCCGTCAGATGGAATGGGCCGAGGTTGATTTCGACAAGGCCGTCTGGACGATCCCGATTGCCAAAATGAAGATGCGCCAACCGCATGCCGTTCCACTCTCGCGTCAGGCGCTCGCCATACTGAAGGAAATGCGTTCGCTGTCCGGGTCAGGACGATATGTCTTTCCTTCGATACGGTCACTGCAAAGGCCGATCAGCGAGAACACGGTCAATGCAGCCTTGCGCCGCATGGGCTATTCGAAGGAACAAATGACCGCGCACGGCTTCCGCACGTCAGCCTCATCGCTCTTGAACGAGTCCGGTAAATGGAATCCCGACGCTATCGAACGCGCGCTTGCGCATATGGTGGCGGGAAGCGTTCGGCGCATTTACAATCAGTCTGCCTATTGGCAGGAACGGGTTTTGATGGCGCAATGGTGGAGTGATTACATCGACAAGCTTCGGAAAGGAAAGGACCAATGGGAGACAATCAACCGGCTGGCAGCTTAGCTCGCTGTTATAGCGCGCTTCGGAGATAGCCAGATGGACGACCGGGACGAAGCGCGATCATTGCGGAGAATTGCCGCTAGGGTCCTCAACCGAAATATCAAAGACGGGCTTGATGAACTTGATCACATCACCGCTGCAATCGACTCGGCGATCAGATGGCGTCTCATCTTTTGTGGTTCGTCTTTTTGTCTTTTCACGCTCCTCTTCTCGGTCGCGCTGACTGTCTGGATCAAAGCAGAATTTGCCGGAGAGGATTGGGGCTACGCTGGCCTCGCTTTTGTAACCCTTTTTGCCGCCGCAGCGCTGGCTCCGCTCCTCTACTGGCGAAGTTATCAATACGGCCTCGCACCATTCGGTCCACCAAAGGCCGGTCTTTATGCCGGAGCAAGTAAAGCATCCGTTGATGCGCTGGAAAAGCTCTTTGCATATCTTCAGCAGGAAACTGCCCCCGAGCCATTTGTCTACCGTGCAAACAACGGCAAGCGCTATCTGGATCGCCGTCAGTTCTTCGGCGCTTTGCGGGGCTTGGCCCTTTCAAAATACGCTGGCATCCGTTCCGGCTGCTTGCCGCCTTACGGACTGTGGCTGTCAAAGATGATCTACTTTGACTCTGATGCGGAAGAAATCATGGCGGCCATCAACGCGAAGCCAAAGGCGGGCGGTCGCAAAAAGGAATTCGACTATGCGACGATCCTGCTGCGCCTTCTCGGTCATCCCGCATTGAACGCCATTGATCTTGGCGCACATGGCAGCACATCGAAGGTCATGAATGCGATTCGCGATGTCTGTGCCGCCGACGAAGATGATTTGGTGGGCGTTACTGTCCCCGAAGACACCACTTTGCGGCAGTTTGCCAAGGAAATTGAAGCAGCGTTGAAGAAAAATCACGCGCGCAAAAAATAATAGAGCCTTTCGCGTTTCCGAAGAATCCCGGATTTCCGCCCTTCCCAATTTCGCCGTGATTCCGAAATCTCCAAACAAGCGCGGTTGCCAGCGGCCTTCGGATTGCCGTGCGACCCACAGGCAACTCTGTGCAACCTGGCACGTCTCTCGCCACCATTTGGCGACCAAGGAGACGAACATGGAACCAATAGCAATCTCAGTAAACGGTGCAGCCAAGGCCTTGGGTGTTGGCCGGTCCTCAATCTACGGCCTGCTTAAATCAGGTCGGTTGGAAGCGATCAAGATCGGCAGGCGAACGCTGCTGACAACAGCTTCGATCAACCGGCTGGCCCATGGCGAGCTTCGTGAACAGACGAGCCAATAGGCCCGCGCCAGATCATGACCATTGCCACGCAGATTTAACTCATCATCACATTGAAAGGATCACGCCATGCGCACATCGCGCCGGGTTACGCACCGCATCGATTTTCCCCGTGACATTGAAATCATCCTGAAGCCGCTCGTCGAAAGACTGCTGGCGGACAACGATGATGGACACGCCTTGCAGACGGCGCTTCGTCCGTTCTTTCTTGGCACAAGGCCTTGCATCGAAATCCTGAGGGGCGCGGACACGATCACCTATATCGAAGGTCCGCACCACGAGATTGCCGGGAAGACATTCCCGCTCGGCAGTCGAGTTTTCACCGAGGTGGGCTGGGTCAGCCTCGACCCCATTCAAACCAGTGAATTGCAGACGCGACTGCGCGTCGAGATCGACCGCACTGTCTTCCGCTTCCTTGCGGAGACCCGGACGCTGGAGCGGGCATCGCCCTATTGTCCGCAACCGAACCGGGCCACCGACGACGCGCAGGCGATAGCGTCGATGATCGCTTGGGCAAACCGGACAGCTCGAAGCGAGACGGTCGATGCCCAGTGAACAACAACATTGGAAAGGTAGGCGGAATGGCTGCGATGCTACGCATCGAGCCAGTATTTCAGTTACACACCCTACGCACGGGTGCATGCCTGATTTCCGCCGATTTCGCGTCGGGCTATCCGCGCGCCCTTTAGGGGCAGCGACGGCCCAGCCCAGCAATTCCGCCCATTTCGGAGCGCGCTTATGGCGCGCTCCCGGAGACATTCCCATGAATCGCATAAAACTCTCCATCCGCGTGCCTGCGGGTCAGGAAGTCATGCTCCGGCGCATCGCCGAGGCGCGCGGGCTGACCCGCTATCAGGCGCTTGCCCGTGTCATCGAAGCGGGTCTGACTGCCATTGATGCCAAGCCCGTTCTGCCTGTGGCCAGTCCCGGCAACGCTGCGCTGTCCGCTATCGAATTGCGCCTTTCGGTCATCGAGGCGCTGACCGACCGCAGCCTGTTTACGGCGAGCGCGGCCTATGCCTACGCCCGCCGTGCAGCGCTTCGCAACGACAGTGATGCCGAGAAATCAGATTCTGTAACCAGCGAAGCGGCGCAGGCATCCTACAAACGTCAGCGCGCGTTGGCAGCGGAGGCGCTGTCATGAGCCACGATCACGACAATTTGCTGCGTGGACAGGGGCTGTTCCGCCAAGCCATTTCCGGCTTTGCCGCGCGTTGGAGGTTTTATCTCTGGACGACTGTCGGCGCTTCTGCGCTGGGTGGCATCGGCGTTCCGATCAACACCGTCGAACCGTGGCAATTCAAATGCGCCTTGCAGCACGGGCAAGGCAGTTTGGTAACATGGGTAGCCAGTGGCAAATCGGACCCAACAATCACCATCAGTTCGGGCGGACAAACAGGCCCGGTGCGAGCGAGCATCCTCGCCAGCGATCCTGTCTGGATTCGCTGTTGGGACGATTTGAAGACGAAAGCGATTATCGGCGGAGCCGGTGGCGGCTTACTTGGTCTGGGCCTGTGTTTCGGGTTGGCCATCTGGATGCGGGACCGGGGCCGCAAGGCGGCGCTCGACAAATATATTGCAGGCACCCAGATCGTGACCGAACGCCAGTTGCGACGACTGACCAAGGGTGCGACCAATGACCGGTCTATCCGTATCGCAACCGTCGGCATCCCCGAATGGCTCGAATGCCGCCACTTCGCGTTTCTCGGCACGACCGGCGCAGGCAAGACCACCGTGTTGCGCCAGATGCTCGACAAGGTTGAGGCACGTGGAGAACCCGCTCTGGTCTATGACACGAGCGGCGAGTTCATCGCACATTATTACCGGCCAGAGCGCGGTGACATCATTCTCAATCCGTTCGATGCCCGTTCAGCCTATTGGTCGCCTTTCTCGGAGATTGCCCATCCGGCAGACGCCGACCGCATTGCGCGCCAGCTTGTGTCGGAAACCGGCGAGCGCGATGATGATGTCTGGCTGGAAACCAGCCGCATCCTCGTCGCCAATGTGTTGCGTGTCCTCAATGCCGAGGGAAAGACCACGCTGCCCGATTTGCTCAATGCCTTGCAGGCCAAGACCAAGGAAGAAATGAAGGTGTGGCTGGCAGGCACATCGTCAGCGCGCACCTTTGAGGATGATGCCGACCGCGCGACCGGTTCTGTGCTGTTCATGCTCGCCAAGGCCTCCAACCTGTTGCAATTCCTGTGGCGTGAGCCGGGAGAGAATGGCAGCTTTGCCTTCCGCGACTTCATCAATGGGCTGGACAAGCACCAAGGCCCCAAGCCGTGGATCTTCGTTCCCCGGAAGGAAGACTATTTCGAGGCGATGAAGCCGTTGCTCGCCTGCTGGCTTGAATGCGCCGCCAGTGCGACCTTGGGGTTGGACCCGTCATCCAGTCGTCGATTGTGGTTCTTCCTTGATGAGCTGGCCGACCTGCCCCGTGTCGATAATCTCACCCGGCTGTTGCCCGAGGGGCGCAAGTTCGGGGCCAGTGTGGTGCTGACCTTTCAGGCCATCGGCCAGATGCATCGCCGCTATGGACGCGACAGTGCCGAAGCGCTGCTCGGGTGCTGCAACACCAAGCTCTATCTTCAGCTGATCGACCGCGATACCCGCAAATGGGCGTCGGACAATATCGGCGATGTCGAGGTCGAAATCCGCAGCGGGTCGGACAGCTTCGAATATGGACCGAACAGCGGGCGGACGTCGCTTGGTTCAGTGCGTCATGTCCGTGCGGCAGTGATCGAAAGCGATATGCGGCTGGAGCCGCATCAGGGCTTTCTGCAATTGCCCGATGCTTTGCCAGTGGCAAAGATCAGGCTGACCCGCGCGCATATTGATTCACGCGGTAATCCCGGCCAGCGCAGCTTTGTGGCAGTGGACGTCAGCCGTTCGCTGTGGAGCAAGCTGCCCGCCAAGGGCGCGGCAGCCGAAGCCACGATCAAGGGCGATGGGCCAGTCTGATGGTCGCCACCGTCAGCGCCATCAGCAGTTCGGCGCAAGCGTCATCCTATTATGAAGCGGATGACTATTATGCGGGAGACGGCCTGTCCCCGAGCGAATGGCAGGGCGCGGGTGCGCAAGCGCTTGGCTTGTCGGGCGAGGTCGAGCGCGACCAATTCCGCGATATGCTGGATGGCAAACTGCCTGATGGCCAGCAATTGGGCACGATCCGGGACGGCGCAAACCAGCACCGTCCCGGATGGGATGTGACCATGAGCGCGCCCAAATCCGTATCGATCATGGCCGAGGTCGCGGGCGACCGGCGTTTGATTGGCGCGCATGATCGTGCGGTCAGAAATGCTCTCGCTTTTGCCGAGCGCCACAGTGCAGCGACCCGAGTTAGAGAGGGTGGTAAGGTTGATCGGCAACAGACAGGCAATCTTGTCGTTGCCAGCTTCCGCCACGATACCAGCCGTGCCCAAGACCCGCAGTTGCACACGCACAATGTCATCATGAACGCCACCCGCGACGCGGACGGGAACTGGCGCAGTCTTGAACCGCGCGCGCTGTATCAGTTCCAGAAGGCCATCGGCGCGGTTTATCGGCAGGAACTGGCCGTCAACGTTCGCGAGCTGGGTTATGAGATTGAACCCGGCAAGGATTCGCTGTTTGAGATCAAGGGTGTTCCCGCCGATGCCATCAAAGGTTTCAGCGAGCGTGCGGCGCAGGTCGAAGCGCGTCTTGCCGAACGTGGCCAGACGCGGGAAACAGCATCCGCTGCTGAAAAGCAGATTGCCGCGCTTGATACCCGCGCGGTGAAGGAAGAGGTCAACCGCGCGGATTTGGTCAAGGATTGGAGGGAGACAGCGAACGCGG
>JBEBKE010000126.1:0-6558 GCA_040079555.1 Sphingorhabdus sp.
ACACGCGTGCTCGATGCGTGCCCCATGCGTACGCGCATAGCGGCGTCATTGCCAAGCTGCTCCATGGCCGATGCCAGCGCAGCCGGGTCATAGGGCTGCACCAGCAGGCCGTTAACACCGTGCTCCGTCGTTTGCCGGCATCCCGGAACGTCATTGGTGATAATAGGACGGCCCATCGCCATCGCCTCTAGCACAGTGCGCGGCGTTCCTTCGCGCCACGATGGCAGGACATAGACCGAGGCGGCGGCAATCGCTGGGCGGACGTCGGACAGTTCACCAAGATATTCAATACCTTGCGCTATCAACGCGTCCAGTTCAGCCTGACTGATCGCATCCGGCCCCTCGTCGAGCATCCCCGCCAGTTGGTAACGCGCGCCGGGAATCTTGCCCCGCAACAGCTGCACCGCTTCGCCATATTCAGCCAACCCCTTTGATCGTAACAGCCGCGCGATCAGCAAAAATACGGGCGCATCTGGCAAAGCGGTTGGTGGATAATAAGCGGTATCCACGCCAGAACCGTTGACTAAAGCTGCTTTGCCTCGATCACCAAGGCAGCCGCCAGCAATAAAATCGGCCATGTCATCGGGGTTCTGAAAAATGACCTTGTGGTTGCAACCCGTCGCCCGTCGGTACAGCGTTCGCGCGATGAACTGGGTTGCTTTGCGGCCCAATCCTTGGCCCTCGATGAATACGTAACCGAGGCCAGTCACCCAGCTATAGCTGCGCACTCCGCATAGCCCCGCCGCAAAACTGCCCCAGATATTGGGCTTTATGGTATAGCCCAATACGCAATCAGGACGAATTTCCCGCATCAAGCGGAGCATCGCGCGAAAATAGGACAGATCCCCCGCCAATCCGCGACCGGTACGCTGCAAAGGCAAGCTATGCGCCGTCACCCCCATTGCGTGTAAAGTCTGCACCATGTCCGCGGGAATATCCGGCGCACTGACGTGCACATCCAGCCCGGCGTCGGCCATAGCCGTTAACAACGGCCCTCGAAAATTGATGAGTGACGGCGCATATGACCCGTTAATCAACACGCGGCGGGTTGGGGAAATGCAATTGTCAGATGGACTTGGCATAGGGGCGGCTGTTACAGGCGCAGCAACCAGCTGTCAGCAGCAAACCGACGGATAGATGTAAAGATGCTCAATTCTCCTTTTTCCCCGTGGCCCAGTTTCACCGCAGAAGAGCGTGACGCGGTCGCCGATGTATTGATGTCGAACAAGGTCAATTACTGGACAGGCCAAGAATGCCGCGCCTTTGAACGCGAATTTGCCGAATGGGCGGGCAGCAAACATGCGATAGCATTGTCCAATGGCACGCTGGCACTCGATCTGGCGTTAAAAGGTCTCGGCATCGGGCCGGGTGATGAAGTGGTGGTCACCCCGCGTACATTCATTGCCTCTGCCTCTTGCGTCATCAATGCAGGCGCGACGCCCGTGTTCGCCGATGTTGACGCAGACAGCGGAAGCATTTCCCCCGCAACGGTCAGCGCGGTTTTGACTGACAAAACCAAAGCCGTCATTCCGGTTCATATCGGCGGCTGGCCAGCGGATATGCCGGGATTGATGGCCTTGGCAGCGGAACATGAATTGAAAGTGATCGAAGACTGTGCGCAGGCACATGGCGCGGCCATTGACGGCAAAGCCGTCGGCAGTTTCGGCCATGCTGGCGCGTGGTCCTTTTGTCAGGACAAGATCATGACCACCGGCGGTGAAGGCGGTATGGTCAATACCGATGACTCCGAACTTTGGTCGGCGATGTGGTCGTTCAAGGATCACGGCAAAAGCTGGGACGCAGTCTACAACCGAAACCACCGCCCCGGCTTTCGCTGGGTCCATGAAAGCATCGGCACGAATTGGCGGATGCTGGAAATGCAGGCTGTTATTGGCCGTATCCAGCTGACGCGCATGGCCGAATGGACAGCTCGGCGGACCGCGATATCGACCGCTATTGCCGGTGCACTAGCGCCCTTTGCCTCCGCCGTCCGCGTTCCTGCCCCCGTCGCTGGCGTCACGCACGCTTATTATCGCCAATATGCCTATGTCCGCCCCGATGGCTTGAAAGACGGCTGGGACCGTGACCGGATCGTTGCAGAGGCCAATGAATTGGGCCTGCCTTTGCTGCACGGCACCTGTTCAGAGGTATATCTGGAGAAAGCCTTTGACGGCACCGGTTATCGCCCGCCGGAACGCTTGCCGGTTGCACATGAGCTGGGCGAGGCGAGCCTGATGTTTCTGGTCCATCCAACCTTGACCGACGCAGAGGTGACAAAGACCTGCGACGTAATCACAGACGTCTTCAGCCGGGCTTCACGCTAAGCGGGCGACTTAATAGGTCGGGCAGGATTGCCGACCCAGACTTCGCCTGCTGGAACGTTCTTCGTCACAACCGCACCCATGCCGATCGTTGCACCAGCCCCAATCGTCAGCCCCTGTCGTATAATCGCGCCAGTGCCGATATAGGCTCCATCGCCGATTGTGACATTGCCGTTGCAGCGCACCGCTGGTGCAAAGGTCACAAAGTCACCGATCACACAGTCATGTTCGACATAGCTGTAGAGATTGCAATGGAAGTGGCGGCCAATGCGGACGTTACTGGTCACAGTCGTGAAAGGCGAAAACAATGCGCCTTCACCGATTTCTACATCGTCCATTTTTATGCGGTTAGCGTGGTGAACGGAAAAAAACTCCAAACCGGAAGTGACGCACTGCTGTGCCAGCTTCGACCGGATTGAGCCATTCGCTACAGCTATGCAGATCCGTTTCTGACTGGCATCTGACGCAACAAATTCAGAAAATGACAGCACTGGCTGGCCGTTGATTGCCGAACCGCCTTTGTCGTCGACAAAAACCAGCTGGTCACCAACTTCCAACTGATCGCGGACAATCGGCAATATACCGCGCCCGCAACCACCAGCTCCATAGACCCCATACAGCATTATTATGCGTCGCCTTTCGAACCCGTGAATTTAGGCATCGGTACATTTTCCGATGCATTGATGCCGTCTCGCCGAACGATTGCGGCCACGGTCATAAACAGGATTTTGATATCCAGCAGCATCGATTGGTTATCAACATACCAGACATCCAGCGCAAATTTTTCGTTCCAGCCGATAGCGTTGCGACCATTTACCTGCGACCAGCCTGTGATGCCGGGTCGCGCATCATGGCGGCGCATCTGGCGGTCATTATACAGCGGCACATATTCCATCAGCAACGGGCGAGGCCCGACAAGGCTCATGTCGCCAACCAACACATTCCACAATTCGGGTAACTCGTCGAGGCTGGAGGCGCGCAGGAAACGGCCAAATGCGGTTAGCCGGTCTTTATCGGGCAGCAGTTGCCCGTCGGAACCCACAGAATCCGTCATCGTGCGAAATTTCAGGATTTCAAACGGTTCGGCATTTAGCCCCGGCCTCTGCTGGCGAAACAAAACCGGCGATCCAAGGAATATCCGTACCAGCAACGCGACAATCAGCAGCACGGGTCCCGCTACAATCAGCCCGATAAGCGAAACGATGATATCAAAGGCCCGCTTTGCCACGATGCCCGCCCTAGACCGCGTAATATTCGCGATACCAAGCGACAAAGCGCCGAACGCCTTCGCGCACATCGGTTTGTGGCCGGAACCCGGTGAGTGTTTGCAGCAACGAAGCATCGGCCCAGGTTGCGGGCACATCGCCTTTCTGCATCTCCAGAAAATGCTTGATCGCTGGCTTGCCGAGTTCCGCCTCTATCGCCTCGACAAAATCCATCAGCCGGACTTTATCGCTGTTGCCGATATTGACGACGCGGAATGGTGCTGCGGCGGACAGGCTGTCCCCCGACGGAATCTCTGCCGCGCTTTCCGGACGGACGGGAACGGCATCGACCAACAAACGGATACCGCGCACCAGATCCTCTACATAGGTAAAGTCGCGCCACATATCGCCATTGTTGTAAATCTCAATCGGCGTGCCTTCGATGATCCCCTTGGTGAATTTGAACAAAGCCATATCGGGGCGACCATAAGGGCCGTAGACGGTGAAAAAGCGGAACATCGTCACCGGCAAATTCCACAAATGGGCATAGCTGTGCCCCATCATCTCGTTCGCCTTTTTGGTGGCGGCGTAGATTGTCAGCGGCATGTCCGCTTTTTCGGTTTCGGTGAACGGCATTTCCTCGTTCGCGCCATAAACCGACGATGTTGATGCCATCAACAAATGGCCGACACCAAATGCGCGCGCGCATTCCATGATGTTAAACGTGCCAATGATATTGGTGTCGATATACGCGCGCGGATTTTCCAGACTGTAGCGGACGCCCGCTTGCGCCGCCAGATGGACGACGGCCTCTGGTTTGGCGTCTTCAAAAATCGCAGTCAGCGCGGCGTGATCCTCGATATTGACGATATGCGCTTTAAAATGGTTTGATTGCTGTAGGATTTCGTGACGCGCCTCTTTCAACCGCACATCGTAATAATCGGTAAGCGCGTCGATACCGACCACATCAAATCCCTCTGCCAGCAACAGCTTGCACAGATGAAATCCGATAAAGCCTGCAGAGCCTGTGACGATAATCTTACGCAAAATACTGCCTTTCTCGATTCAATTTTTACGCCAACGCCGATGCGGCATCGCGCTTTAGGTCATGACGCTAGTCTGTGGACGCAAGCGCAGGGTCGCGCCAGCCAATTTGGCGTAAGCCCGTAACGATGTGGCGCAAAGTTGCAGCGTCATTGGAGTCTATTGCCGCGCGCAATTGATCCAACACTGGCGCGAATGCGTCCCAATCCAAATAATCCTCATTCGCTTTCATGATCCGGCGATGCTCGGTTGCCTCGGGATTGTCGCCAATCAATAGCTCCTCATACAGCTTCTCACCATCGCGAAGGCCCGTGACTTCAATCGCAATGTCGCCATCGGGGTCAGCATCATCGCGCACCGAAAGGCCGGACAGTTCGATCATTGTCCGCGCCAGCTCGATAATGCGGACAGGCTCGCCCATATCAAGCACGAACACCTCGCCCCCGCGTGCCATGGTACCCGCCTGAATTACCAGCTGCGCAGCCTCGGGTATCGTCATAAAGTATCGCGTGATATCTTCATGCGTAACAGTGACGGGGCCACCCTGTTTAATCTGTTGGCGGAACAATGGCACAACCGACCCGCTGGAGCCAAGCACATTGCCAAAACGCACCATCGAGAACCGCGTGCTGGAACTTTGTAACGCAAAGGCCTGAAGGATCAATTCAGCCAGCCTTTTGCTCGCGCCCATAATATTGGTCGGCCGCACCGCTTTATCGGTACTGATCAACAGGAAATCGGCGACTTTATGTTTTCGCGCCAATGTCGCAAGCGCAAGCGTGCCGAACACATTGTTCCTGATGCCTTCGACCACATTATGTTCGACAAGCGGTACATGCTTATAGGCGGCGGCATGAAAGATCGTATCTGGCCGCCATTGTCCGATTAGCACATCCAGCGCGTGCTCGTGCAAAACAGATGCGAGGATTGGCACCAGCACAGTTGCAATCCCATCGGTATCAACCTGCGCTGATAATTCCTTGTGAATTTGGTAAAGATTGAACTCGCTCATCTCCACCAGCAGTAAGTTTTTCGGGCTTTCCCGCAATATCTGGCGGCACAATTCAGAACCGATAGATCCGCCCGCGCCGCTGACCAATATCGTTTTGCCTGACAAGTTTTGCGCCAGCAATGCAGGGTCAGGTTCAACCGGGTCGCGGCCAAGCAACTCCTCAATCTCTAGCTCACGCAAATCGTTTACCGTCACCCGGCCATGCGCAAGATCACCCATGCCCGGCAACGTGCGGATGCTGGCATGGCTACCCCGAACGCTATTGATAATCTCGTTGCGCCGCTGTCTGCTGGCCGATGGGATGGCGAGCAACAAGATCGAGACATCAAGCTCCTCGATTAATCCGGCAAGATTGTTTGCCGGATAGATCGTCTTTCCTTTCATCACGCTGGCATGCAACGCGCGGTCATCATCGACAAAGCCGATGACGTTCATGTCTTCGCTGTTCGCAAGCCCGGCAGCCAGCTGGCGTCCTGCTGAACCAGCGCCATAAATCAAGACCCGCTTGCGCTGCGATAATCGCAGCAAGTTAGAATATCCCCCGCCGAGCCAAAACCTGGCAACGGCACGGCTGCCGCCGACGAACAGGAACAGCAATATCGGCTGGATTATGCCAATGGTGCGCGGCACACCGTAAACGCCCATCACCGCAAAAATAGCCGCGTAGACAACGCCGAAAATCGCACACGCTTTTACAACACTGAACAACGCGCTCCAGCCGATATAGCGGAAAATAGCTCGGTACAGGCCAAATCGGATGAACAGCGGAATCGCAACGACGATCGGCAGTACGTACGACCAGATTTGATAACCCGTCGGCGGTGCCCAGTCGCCCAGCCGCAACCAGTACGCCAAACCGACCGTTAACAGGCAAATCAGCGTATCAACCGCCAAAGCAACACCGCGCTTTGCTGTGCGCGGTAGCCGCAAAATTTTCTCGGATGGACCCTGTAACATACGCCGCGCGCTCTAAAGC
>JBEBKE010000127.1:0-6551 GCA_040079555.1 Sphingorhabdus sp.
ACAGCGGACGCTTCACGCTTGATGGATTGCCTTGGTCACATAATATCCATCAAGGCCCTCTGGCCCGCCTTCGCTGCCAAAGCCCGAATCCTTGACGCCACCGAACGGCATGTCGGGCATCGAAATCGCGGCGGTGTTGATCCCGACCATGCCTGCCTCAATCAGGTCGCCCGCCATATTCGCAGTGCGTCCATTTTCCGTGTGGACATAGGCGGCAAGACCAAAGGGCAGGCGGTTGGCCTGTTCGATGGCATCTTCAAACGTTGCGAATGGGCGGATCAGGGCGACGGGACCGAACGGTTCCTGGCTCATGATATCGGCCTCCAACGGCACGTCGGACAATACCGTGGGGCGATAGAAAAATCCGTCGCCATTTCCGGTGCCGCCGCCCGAACCAACGCGTGCGCCTTTGGCGATGGCATCCTCTACCAAGGCTCCAACCGCCGCTGGGCGGCGCGGATTGGCGAGCGGACCCATCACGGTTGCGGCATCCATGCCGTTACCGACGGTGATCTTCGCTGTGCGTTCATTGAATCCCGTAACGAAACGGTCGTAGATCGCATCCTGCACGTAAAAGCGTGTAGGGGAGATGCAGACTTGTCCAGCGTTGCGGAATTTCTGTGCGGCGACGATGTCGAGTGTCTTTTCCAAATTGCAGTCGTCAAAGACCAGCACTGGCGCATGTCCGCCCAGTTCCATCGTTGCACGTTTCAGGCCATCGGCGGCGAGCTTCATCAGATGGCGACCGACAGGGATCGATCCGGTGAAGCTTAGCTTGCGGATGATCGGGGAGCCGAGCAGTTGGCGGCTGACCATATCGGGAACGCCGAACACCAATTGCGCGACGCCAGCGGGGATGCCTGCATCGGCGAGACAGCGCATGATGGCGGATGTAGAACCCGGCGTTTCTTCGGCGGGTTTGGCAATGACCGAGCAGCCAGTCGCAAGCGCCGCTGCAACCTTTTTGGACATAAGCGACACCGGGAAATTCCAAGGAGTCAGCGATGCGACTGGACCGATAGGTTGTTTCAGCACCAAAGCGCGCTGGCCAGCGGGACGGATGGCGACGCGGCCATAAGCGCGCTTAGCTTCCTCTGCGCAATACTCGAACACGCCTGCGCATGACAGGGTTTCGGTGCGTGCTTCGGCCAATGGCTTGCCTTGTTCCAGCGTCAGCAGCACAGCGATTTGCTCCGCGCGTTCGCGGATCAACGCAGCGGCTTTATGCAATACCGCAGCGCGAGCATTCACGTCGGTGGCGCGCCATAATGCAAAGCCTTTGGCTGACGCCTCCAATGCTTCATCCAGATCAGCGGCGGTCGCCAACGGCAATTCGGCAATGACGGCTCCGGTGGCTGGATTGACGACCTGATGCACATCGCGCCCTTCGCCGCTGCGCCATTGGCCGTTAATGTAAAGCGCGAGGTTCGCGTCATATGTCGTCGTCATGGGAGTTTCCGTATGTGAAGTGATGTCGTCTATCTAAGCGTTCAAACGCCGTTTTGAAAGGCGCACCAACGCAAATATCGGAATACCGGCGACCAAAAGCGCGAGCCCCCAAGCCAGCGGTTCCAATCCGGCACCATAAATCGTCCACAGGGCATAGATCGCGGCCAATGCCATTATCAGCGGGAAAGCCGCGTTCGCCTTTACTGCGCCTTTGCGCCATAGCCAAAACGCCGCCGCAGTGCTGCCCAGATACATCACCAGCACGATGGAAGTGGTGAGGATAATCAGGAACTCAAACATCGATTGCATCGACCGGCTGCTGTTCATCAGGATGACGACGGTCAAAAGCGTGGTCGTAAACAAATGCGCGTTGCGCGGCGTACTATTGGGGGCGGCTTTGGCAAGAAACGCGGGGAACAGTCCATCGCGCGCCATCGCGGCGGGCAGTTCAGCCTGACACAAGACCCAGCCGTTCAGCGCACCCAGCGCACTGATCGCGGCAAAGGCGGCGATCACCAGACCCGCATTGCTGTTGCCGCCATAGGTTTCGACAAAATCGGCAAAGGGGGCAGGCGAGGCGGCGGTGAGCGCGGCGGGCAGCATCAGCACCACAGCTGAGCAGACGAAGATATAGAGCAACCCCGCGCCGCCTGTGCCGAGCAAAGTCGCGCGCGCAATTGTGCGTTCGGGATCAGTGACTTTGTCTGCTGGCACAGTTGCGGTTTCAAGGCCAAGCATCGCCCATAAGGTCAAAATGGTGGCGGTCGATATCGCCGACACACTAATCTCGCTGGCGACAAAGGGCCGCACCGTTGCCGCGCCGCTATCCGCCAGCACCCATGCTGCAAGGCCAATCACCGCCACCAAAGGCAGCAATTTGATAATGGTCCACACCAGTTGCACTTGCCCTGCAAGCTTTGTCCCCATGATATTAATCAGCGTGAAGAACCAAACAATCGCAACGGTAATCGCCGCCGATGTGCCGGTTTCGCCAACGGCTGGGAAAATCTTGCTCAACGCACTGACCGCGCCTGTCGCAATCGCGGCATTGCCGACCCACATCGATATCCAATAGGCCCAGGCAATGGCAAAGCCTGCGCCGTCACCAAAGGCTGCGCGGGTGTAGGCATAGGGACCGCCCGCCTTTGGCACCGCGCGCGACAGTTGCGCAAAAACCGCTGCGATGCACAAAGCGCCTGCCACAGTAATCATCCAGCCAAAGACGGAGTTCCAGCCAAGCGGCGCAAGGCTGGCGGGCAACAGGAACACGCCTGACCCAATCATACTGCCCATGACGAGCGCCAGCGCCATCCAAAGGCCCATCGGGCGTTGCTGCTTTTCGGTCGCCAATTCCATAGCCTGTCTCCCCCACAGGCGGACAGACTGGCACGGCCCGCACAGCAAAGCCAAGCAAGTTTTATGTGAAAGGCAAAATCAGCCTAATGCGCGAGCAACACAGGCACCTTAGTTTCCGCCAATATATAATGCGTCACGCCGCCGAATAATGCTTCGCGCCAGCGGCTATGGCCGTAGGCTCCCATCACGAGAAAGTCCGCGCCGAACCGCGCAGCGGCTCCGACAAGTTGCTCCTCGACGGTGCGTCCCGCCATCGCCACCACCTCGACCCGCACCTTAACGCCGTGGCGCGCGAGATAATCGGCGGCTTCGGTTTGCGGAAAGGCGTCTGTGTCATTGGTCACTTGCGCCAAAATGACGTCGTCGCAGGCCGCGAGTAATGGCACTGCGCAGCGCAGCGCAAATGAGGCCTCTGGCCCGCTATCATAGGCAATCACCGCGCGTTTAAAGCCAAAGCCTTTATGCCCCGATGGCACCGCCAGGATTGGCGTTCGGCTGGTCATGGCGATGTCGCCTGCCAGCGCGCGGCCGGGTTGCGCAACACCGCGTCGGTCCGGATCAAGCGACAAGATAGCCAGATCCGACAGCCACGACGCCTCGGCAAGGATTGCGACGCGCGAGGCACCATCCATCACCTGCCAACTCCAGCTCACGCCTTCATTGTCCAGATCAGCCTCAATCTGCGTTTTTAACGCGGCCCGCGCCGATTCCGCAGCTTCGAATGCCTGCGCGACAAAATGCGCACCGCCGGCCATGTCGAAAGAGACAAAGTCTTGGGTCAAAGCGGGCTGTACTAAAGTCAAATGGCTGCCAAAGCGGCGGGCGATATCAAGCGCGACCTGAAACCGGCCTTCGAAACCATCATCATGCGCGACATGTAGGGTAAGCGTTTTCATTGGACGACTCCTTTGGTGGATACGGATATGTTTCGGACGATTCGGCGGTAGTGTCATTGATGTCGATCAAAAGGGCTGTTCATCTTTTGCCGCGCCTGCCAGCTTAGGCAAAATAGCGCAGGAGAGTGTGATGGAACGATTCGAAACGATAGCGGACGGCTTGCGGTTCCCCGAAGGGCCGGTGGTCATGCCCGATCATAGCATCATTCTGACCGAGATAGAACAAGGCAAGATAACCCGCGTGCAGCCAAATGGTTCCAAGCAGACCGTGGCAACGACCGGCGGTGGCCCAAACGGCTTGGCCGTCGGCCCAGACGGGAAACTCTATTGCTGTAACAATGGCGGTTTTGAATATGCGGAAAGCGGCGGCTATCTCGCGCCGCACGGTATCGCTGCGGATTATTCTGGCGGTCGCATTGAACGCATTGATATCGAAACCGGCGCGGTGGAGGTGTTATACAAATCCGGCGATTTCGGCTGTGTTTTGCGCGGTCCAAACGACATTGTGTTCGATGAACATGGCGGTTTCTGGTTCACTGACCATGGCAAGCAAGATTTCAAATCGCGCTGTCACGACATTGTCGGCATATTCTATGGCAAAACCGATGGCAGCCATTTGGAAGAAGTGATCTTCCCAAGCTATAACCCCAATGGCATCGGACTATCACCCGATGGCAAAACATTATACGCCGCCGAAACCTATACGTGCCGCCTGACCGCGTTCAACATCATCGCACCGGGCAAAGTCGATGATGCGGCTGGCCCCGGCGGTCCCGGCATCCCGGTCTATCGCCCAGCTGGCTATAAATTCTTTGACAGTCTGGCGGTGGAGGCCAGCGGCAATATCTGCGTCGCGACCATTGGTGAATGCGGGATCAGCGTGATTTCTCCGGCAGGTGAACCGGTCGAATTTGTTGCGACCGACGATGTCTTCACCACCAATATCGCCTTTGGCGGTGATGATATGATGGACGCCTATTTGACTTTGTCGGGCAGCGGACGATTGGTCAAAACGCGCTGGAACAGGCCGGGGCTGAAGCTCAATTTTTGATTGGAACAAACATGTCGCGTTTGCATCTTGAAAATCATGTGGTCAGCCGGATCGGCTGGCTGCGTGCGTCGATATTGGGGGCCAATGATGGAATCGTCTCGACCGCCAGCCTTATTGCCGGGGTCGCTGCTGCGGGTGCTACGCAAAGCAATATCCTGATCACCGGGATCGCTGGGCTGGTTGCTGGTGCCATGTCGATGGCTGCGGGCGAATATGTCTCGGTCAGTTCGCAAGGCGATGCTGAACAAGCGGATATTGCCCGCGAAACCGCAGAGTTGGAAACCCAGCCCGAACTTGAACGCGAAGAACTGGTCAAAATTTACGAAACGCGCGGGCTGCAACGCGGGTTGGCGGAACAGGTCGCCGATGCTCTCACCGCCAACAATGCGCTGGAAACGCATTTGCGCGACGAGCTGGGCCTGACCAGCGAAATGTCGGCGCGTCCGGTGCAGGCGGCCTTTGCCTCTGCGGTCAGTTTTGCAGCTGGAGCGGCGTTGCCACTGGCGATGGTTCCGCTGTTTCCCGGCCCGTCGCTGACCTGGATTGTTTCGGGTGCATCGCTGTTTTTCCTTGGCATATTGGGTGTCGTTGGCGCAAAAGCTGGTGGCGCTCCGGTTGGAAAGGCTGTGCTGCGCGTGACGTTTTGGGGTGCCATCGCCATGGCATCCACCGCCGCCATCGGCTCACTTTTCGGAACCACGATTGGATAAATTATGACGCAATCTGCATGGGCCATCAACATTGACCGCGACGATGTGACCAAAACGGAGATGATCGCTGCCGATACCTCGGTCGGCCATAAAGAGATCCTTGTGCAGATCGATAGCTATGCGATGACCGCAAACAACGTGACCTATGCGGTGTTTGGAAAGCCTGCGGGGCTATTCGGCAACGACCAAGGCTATTGGGATTTCTTTTCCGAACGTGGTGAACCAGGGCGGCTGCCTGTATGGGGTTTCGCCACGGTTTTGGTCAGCGATATTGATGGCGTTGCGCCGGGCGACCGGTTTTACGGATATTACCCGATGGCGAGCCATGCTGTTTTGGTGCCGGGCAACATCACACCGGGCGGGTTCGTTGACATAACCCCGCGCCGCACAACTTTGCCACCGATCTATAACCAGTATCAACGGATAGAATCGCTAGGCGATTATCGCGCCGAACATCATGATTATTGGCCCGTTTTTCGCCCACTGTTTACCACGGGCTGGTTGATTGCCGACCAGTTTGAAGACGATAGCGACTATAAAGCGGCTCAAGTGTTGATCGCCAGCGCGTCGAGCAAAACTGCGATTGGTTTGGGTTATTCGATGAAGCAGCGGGACGGAGGTCCGCAAACGATCGGATTGACCAGTAGCGCCAATGCAGAGGCGTTGGCCGCCCTGAACATCTATGACCGCGTCGTTGCTTATGACGACATCTCCACGCTGATCGATCCTGACCTGCCATCGGCGCTCGTCGATATGGCGGGTAATAATGCCGTGACCGCCGCAGTGCATCAGCATCTGGGAGACAATCTGAAATATTCGATGATTGTCGGCAAATCACACTGGGATTCGGCGCCTGAAATGGGCGCGTTGCCCGGCCCAGAACGCCAAGGCTTTTTCGCACCGGGCCGCAGTCAGAAACGATTGGCCGATTGGGGCGGCAAAGGGTTAGCAACGCGGCTGGCCTCGGCATGGCTGGGCTTTATGGAGGTTGCGCCGGGGATTGCTGCGATTGATAAGCGCGCTGGGGTTGATGCCGCTTTGGAGGCGTATCACGAGGTGCTCGATGGTCGGGCTGATCCAAAGGTCGGG
>JBEBKE010000128.1:0-6523 GCA_040079555.1 Sphingorhabdus sp.
GTAGCGACCGCCCAAGGAAATCGCGAACTGATCGCTGAAATCATAGGTGAAGTCGCCGAACACCGACCAAGTATCGGTTTTCACATTGCCCGAGGTATACCCCCCGTTCGCGTGATGATATTGGCACTACCAGCGATGTTGTGGAGTCCAAATCGCGGATCTGACGTACCGCGCACGACTTCGATTCCAGCAATGTCGAGCGGGAATACGGCATCAATGTAAAACATGTTCCCCGATGCGACGTTCGATGGGACGCCATCAATCAACAGCTTTACCGCGTTGATTTCACCCTCTCCGTTAAAACCGCGAAAGGCAAATTTGCCGCTGGTTGCGCCTTGGTTGAAATTCGTCGTCAGAACACCGGGCAGTCGGCCAACCAATTCCCACGCATAATTCACATTCGCATTTTGTGCGACGTCGGGTCCAAGGGTATCGACCGACGTAACCACATTGGCGGTCGAACCCGCCATGTTGCGTGCGGTTACGATAATCTCGTCGCCAACACCAAAACCTGTATCGCTTTGGCCATCATCGGCCAGCAAAGCGCCCGATTGGGCAAGGGCCATCACGCACGCCGAGGCGCGCAAAATCAACTTCATTGTCATGTTAAATCTTTCTGATCAGTTCACATTTGGCGGCACACCAAAAGCGCCGCCGTTTGGCGGGTGTCAGATCAGAATGGGCGGTCCGGTTGCAAAAGGCGGCGGCGCGGCAAGGCCGCGTCCGGGAGAAGAACTCATATGAATTCGAGGCACAAAATGACCAGCGATCACGCCAAGTTCGGCATCCACAGCCGCCGGCAAATCAACCGCCGCTGCCATTCCGGCAAAGACACAATCGCTTTGTTTATCGCTGTCATGGCCTTTGGTCGGCAATTCTGAATCGATTGGGATCGTGACCGTTTTGGCCATCCCGTTCGCCTCTGCGCAGATATAGACGGAGATGCTTTTGGGACCAGACGCAACCATATAGCCGCTTGGCAACAGCGCACGCACGGCCAAAGTCAGCACCACCAGCACCGCTGCCAAGCGGCGATGTTGGATCCAAAAGGCGCGCAGTGATGCCATAGCCAGCGCCACTACACTTTGATTATCGCTGTGTCATCCCGAACAAGTGAACTAGGCCAAATAGAGTCAGTCGATGCTTTGCAGTGTATGCAAGTTTGTGGATTGTTGCCGCAAAGGTCGTTATGCGCCCGCCCCATGACGACTGCACCGAACAACGAACCCTGGGCCAAGCGCCGCACCTTTGCGATCATCTCTCACCCCGATGCGGGTAAGACGACGCTGACCGAAAAATTGCTGTTGCAAGGCGGTGCGATTCACTTGGCGGGCGAAGTAAAGGCACGCGGAGCAGCACGGCGCGCGCGGTCTGACTGGATGAAGATTGAGCAGCAACGCGGTATTTCGGTGACATCGTCGGTGATGACATTCGAGAAGAATGGCATCATTTTCAACCTTCTCGACACCCCGGGGCATGAGGATTTCAGCGAAGATACCTATCGCACACTGACCGCTGTGGACTCCGCAATCATGGTCATTGATGCGGCCAAAGGCATCGAGCCACAGACGCTGAAACTGTTTGAAGTCTGCCGCCTGCGGAGCGTGCCGATCATCACTTTTGTCAACAAAGTCGACCGCGAAGGCCGCCCTTGTTTTGAAATCCTGGATGAGGTTGCTGACAAATTGGCGCTCGACGTTTGCCCGATGAGCTGGCCCGTCGGCATGGGCGGCGAGTTTGAAGGGATTTTCGATTTCGCCACCGGCCGATTGATGCAACCCAGCGGCGATAGCAAAGCCTTTGAAGGCAAATCGAGCCAGCACAGCGGCGTCGACGACCCGTCGCTTGCCGAGCATTTGTCCGAACGCGGCCTCGCCAAATTCCGAGAAGAAGCGGAATTGGCGCAGGCGGGCTATTCCGATTTCGATCTGGAAGCCTATCAGGCGGGTGACTTAACACCTGTATATTTCGGATCGGCGCTGAAAGAATTTGGCATCACCGAAATGATCAACGCCATCGCTACTCACGCGCCGCAACCGCGCCCGCAGCCATCAAGCATCGGCGTGATTGACCCTGACAACAGCGAAGTCACCGGCTTTATCTTTAAAGTGCAGGCCAATATGGACCCGCAGCACCGCGACCGGATTGCCTTTATGCGGCTGTGTTCGGGCACGTTCACACGCGGGATGAAGCTAACGCCCTCAGGCCTTGGCAAGCCGATCGCGATCCATTCGCCGATCCTGTTTTTCGCGCAGGATCGAGAAATTGCTGAAAGCGCCGAGCCCGGTGATATCATTGGCATTCCTAACCACGGCACGTTGCGCGTCGGCGATACGTTGTCAGAGAAAAACGTCGTGCGCTTCACCGGCCTTCCCAATTTCGCACCAGAAATTTTGCGCCGCGTTGTCTTGCGCGATCCGACCAAGACCAAGCAATTGCGCAAGGCCTTGGACGACTTGTCAGAAGAGGGCGTAATCCAAGTGTTCTACCCCGAAATCGGATCGAACTGGGTGGTCGGCGTTGTCGGGCAATTGCAGCTAGAGGTTTTGGTTTCGCGGCTGGAGGCGGAGTATAAGGTCGATGCGTTTCTGGAACCCGCGCCATATGATACCGCCCGCTGGCTGATCGGCGATGATGCCGCGCAGAAAAACTTTGCCCAGTTCAACGGCGGCAACATGGCCAAGGACCGCGATGGTCATCCCGTGTTTATGGCACGGTCGGTGTGGGACGTGAGCTATCAGCAGGAACGCAACCCTGACCTGAAGTTTAGCGCGACGAAGGAGCGTTGATCTAGCTCGCACGAAGACACGAAGGCACAAAGATAGCTCTACACTAAAATGCTCGTCATGCTGAACTTGTTTCAGCATCCATCGTGCCACCAAAACCGAAGGGATGAGAGGCGAAATGGACCCCGGAACGAAGTTACCTTCAGGTAAAACAAGTTCAGGGTGACGAAAAAACAAACGCGAGCGTTACCATTCTTCATGCCTTCGTGTCTTCGTGCGAGCTAATCAATCACCGTTTCACCGCTTGACCCAACCTCTCCATTATCGCACTCCCCCCTAAAAGGGAGAGAGCATGACTGGCCACATTCTCGTCATCGACGAAGGCACCACCTCCACACGCGCGATGCTGTTTGCCAAAGACGGTTTGTGCCTTGGCAGTGCGCAACGGCCGTTGACGCAGCATTATCCAGCCCCCGGTCTAGTCGAGCATGACGCGACAGAAATCTGGACGTTCACCCTAGAATGCGCCCGCGAGATTGTCGCTAAGGCAGGCGGCGCATCGGCCATAGCTGGCATCGGCATCACCAATCAGCGCGAGACTGTTGTGTTCTGGGACCGCCGCACCGGCGAACCGCTCGCCCCTGCGATTGTCTGGCAAGACCGGCGCACAGCGGATATTTGCGACGCGCTGAAAGCCGCTGGCCATGAACCAGACCTTCAGGCCAAAACCGGATTGCTTCTCGATCCCTATTTCTCTGGCTCCAAAATCGGCTGGGCCTTGGCGAACTGGCCGCAATTAAAGGATGCGGGGGAACATCTCGCGGTCGGCACAGTCGAGAGCTATCTGGTGTTCCGCCTGACCGGCGGCAGCACGCATATCAGTGACGCCAGCAACGCCAGCCGCACCGCATTGATGGCCATCGGCAGCGGCGATTGGGACGATGGGTTGCTCGACCTGTTCGGTGTGCCGCGCGATATCCTTCCCACTATTTGCGATAGCGCGGGGCATTTGGGCGTCACCGACCCTGAATTGTTCGGCGGCGCAATCGCGATCACTGGCATGGCGGGGGATCAGCAAGCGGCGCTGATCGGCCAATCCTGCCTTGAACCCGGACAGACCAAAGCGACCTTTGGCACCGGTGCGTTTGTGCTGACGCAAACTGGACGGACGCTGCGGCGTTCCAACCACCGGCTGCTCTCGACCGTGGCATGGCAGCTAAACGGTGAACGCCATTATGCGCTTGAGGGTTCGGTCTTTGTCGCAGGGAGCCTGATCCAATGGCTGCGCGATGACCTCGGCCTGATTGCGGCGTCGCCCGAAACCGAACCACTGGCCGCAAGCGTGCCCAACAATGGAGGCGTTTACCTCGTCCCCGCACTCTCCGGCCTTGGCGCACCACATTGGCAACCACACGCCCGCGCCGCGATTCACGGCCTGACCTTTGCCGCCAAAAAAGCCCATGTCGCCCGCGCAGCCTTAGAAGCGATGGCGCATCAGACCCACGACCTGAAAACCGCCTTCGCCGCCGATGGCGCCGACTGGGCAGAGCTCCGCGTCGATGGCGGCATGGTATCGAACGGCTGGATGGTCCAGGATTTGGCGGACATCCTAAATGTCGAAGTCGAACGCCCTGATTTTGCGGAGACGACTGCTTTGGGTGCCGCGATGCTGGCGGGGGTTGGCGCGGGGCTTTACGCGTCGCTGGCGGAGGCATCGGTGATGCGCGGGCAGGTCGGGCGGTTTAGCCCGACGATGGCAGCTGAGGCGCGGGATGTTAGGTTGAGCGGATGGCAGGATGCGCTGCGACGGGTTTTGGGGTGAAGCTACGACCTTGACAAATCCAGGCGATTATCCCCCTTGCATACGTAGAACGAACGGTGTATATAATGGGGCATGAACACGAAGCCCCAAAACATCGCACAGTTTTTCAAGCAGTTCCCCGATGATGAAAATTGCTTGCAGCACCTTTTCAATGTCCGTTTTGGACAGGGTTATGAGTGCCCGTCATGTGAGCGCCCGTCCAAGTGGTTCCGCATCAAAGCTGAGCGCGCTTATTCATGCCAGTTTTGCGGCCATCACTTGCACCCGACTGTAGGCACACCGTTTGAACAAACGCGCACACCGTTGCAGCTTTGGTTTTATGCCATCTATTTGTTCACCACGACCCGCCACGGCGTCTCTGCCAAGGAATTGCAGCGTCAACTAGGCGTTACCTACAAGACCGCGTGGCGCATGGCTGGCCTCATTCGTGAACATATGGCCGATGTGGATGGTGAAGCGCCCCTTGGCGGCTTCACAAAGCAAGTCGAGTGCGACGAAACATTCATCGGCGGCAAGATTCCACGCAAGGAAGGCTTCTTATCCAACAAGACTGTCGTTTTCGGCATGTTGGAGCGCGGTGGCAAGGTGATGACGAAGGTTGTCCCTGATCGCCGCAGCGGCACTCTAATGCCGATTGTGAAGGCTAACGTGAAGCGCCACAGCACCGTCCATACCGACGAACACAAAGGCTATGGTGGCCTAGGAACGATTGGTTTCTATCACCACACAGTCAATCACAGCTTGGGGCAGTATGTCGGGCAGCATGGCACAACGGTAAACGGTATCGAGGGTTTCTGGTCACAGTTGAAGCGGGCAATCAACGGCACTCATATTCACGTATCGGGCAAGCATCTGTGGAAGTATGCCAAGGAAGCCGAATACCGCTTCAATCGTCGGGATTGCGCTTCTTCGATGTTGCCGGAACTGCTTTCGACTTTCCGGCCATTGCCTCCAAAGTAGCGTTAAAGGCGGTAGCGCTGCCCTTAGGGTCGCGCCTATGCTCTTTGACGAATGTAGCCAACTGGCCGTCGTTTATCGCTTGCCTAAGGGTGGTCATTGTGGGATTCTAGCACAGGTTAAACATGGCAGCACACAAAAAAAACAAACCGAGTGAATCGACAAGGGCATGGATTTCCGGCCTAGCTGTCACTTTGACAGTTGTTATCTCGTATTTAGCTTTCTGGTATCTTTGGCCCATAGCAACTTTTGTCATCGGCTGTTTGTCGCTTATCGGCTTGATAATAGCGGGTTACATTCTCGGAGGCGAAACTAGCCGGTCTCGGGTGAAATCACCTCCACAACCGAACGACCCCGATTCTTAACTTTCCAATCGCCGTTGACTTTAACTTGCTTGATTTGCAGGCGAATTTTCATTGGAATGTGGGTTCTGAATGCCTCTTTCACAGAACTTTGCTCTAAAGCTGCTAGGAATTTGGCGTCCGACATGATTGCCCTTATATGTCCAGCAATGCCGTCTTGTCTAAACACCCATGTTGATTTTGGGTTGTCCAAATTCGGCGCAACCAAAATTACATCCAACTCCTGCATTGCCGTTTTTTCTTGCTCCGGTTCATCCTGAATTTCAAACAAACCAGCTCCCATAGCAAACTGATTTGCGGGAACTAATTCTGACGGCCTCCAGTTGTCCCTGTCGGGAACTCCGCCGCCAACGCCTGTGATATTCCGATCTCTTTGGACTTCGGTATACATCTGTTTTTTGTAAGTTTTTACGGCGGAATCGGCAGATGATGTGTCGATAATTTCCTTTAGCTCCACTTTCTGTTTTTCGGAAAATCCGTCATTTCCCGTCCAATAATCAAAGGTAGGCTTGGCAGTTAAAGGGATAACAACTGCTAGAGCAATGCCAGCCTTCAATATTAGGCCGTGAACTCATAAACGGGATTCCCAAAGCGGTTTAAGTTTGATTCAATGCTTCTGGAAGGGAGCGTTGGATGAGCCGATACGAGATGACCGA
>JBEBKE010000129.1:0-6509 GCA_040079555.1 Sphingorhabdus sp.
TCCATCATGAATTTTTCCGCCGACATATACAGGATCTGCGCATCGGGATTGATCGCCGCATAGGCATGACCAATCGCATGCATCAAATGGGTTTTGCCTTGGCCAGTCGCCGCTTGCAAATAGAGCGGGTTAAACAAAGGCCGGTCAGCCGCCGCAACGCGTTCAGCAGCAGTCACCGCCAGAACATTGGTTTGGCCGCGAACGAAATTCGCGAACGTCAGCCGCGGGTCAAGCGCTGGACGGACAGGCAATGCCTCCACGATGTGCGATGCGGCTGCGCGCTCTGGAACACCGCTGCTTTGCAGCATTTCGATGCGTGCGGTGCCCGGCTTAGACCGGATTTTCAATTGGCGGACAGCAGGGTTCACCGAGCTCCATGCCAAACGGATACGATCCGCATAATGATCCGAAATCCAGCTCGCGGAAAAATCAGACGTGGTCAGCAGCTCCAGCGTGCCTGTTAACTTGCAGAAATCACCCAGCACAACAGACCGAATCCATTGGCCGTAAATCTGGGCACCCAAATCACGGCGCAAACGCGACGTGACATTCTGCCAATCCGATTCAAAAGCCGTCATTTCAAGCACCGTTGATGCTGCACCGGTTTCGTCCGATGCGATTTCGTTAAGCGTCACGCTTTCCACCCCTTTCACCCCACTAGTCCAACGCCGCCCAAATTGTCTGCCCCACCGCGCTACCAAACAAGGCGCAGTTCTTATCCCTTCATACAGCCAATGTGCTGACGGTCCGACTGCGATAGTCATTCTTGTGAGGCAGCCGAGACTTGGGTCGCACGCTGCTAGAGAACATCTTCTAAGCGCTAAAAAATGAGTCGGGCAAGAGGGCGGACCGTCAAAAAACTGAAATAAACCGGCTTGACTCGCATCCGCCCGCGCAAATGCGTGAAAAAAAATTTAACCGCCTGAATTGCTGAATTTTCTTGTGGAAAGCCTGTGCGCAACCCGTCCGAATCGTAGGAAATCGGACAGTTGCATTTCGCACAATCGAGCAACAAAAAAGGCCCGCTGAATATCAGCGAGCCCCTATTGTCATCGAGATGTCATTCAGAGGCGTATTATTACGCCTCCGATGCGAATCAGGCCAGAGCGGCAATCCGCTTTGTCAGGCGGCTGAATTTCCGCGATGCCATGTTTTTGTGCAATACGCCCTTGGAAACACCGCGCTGCAATTCAGGCTGCGCCGCTGCCAAAGCAACCGTTGCGGCGCTCTTGTCGCCAGCGTCGAGAGCAGCCTCGACCTTTTTAACAAAGGTGCGGATGCGGCTGACGCGTGCGCCATTGATTTCGGCGCGGCGATCGTTGCGACGGATACGTTTGCGGGCTTGCGGCGTATTGGCCATGTGTGTCCTCAATTAAATCAGATAGTTACAGCAGCGCAGTCATTACGCTTTCCTGTTGAAGCGACGCCCTTACCCAGACGCTATAGATTCGTCAACCGCGAAAATCCGCCATTTTGCGCAAATCCTATCGCTGGCACTTTGCGCAATAGAAAGTTGAACGTCCCGAATCGACGCGGCGCAGGACGGTTGCACCGCACAGGCACTGTTGCCCTTCCCGTCCGTAAACCCGCCAATCCTTTGCAAAATAGCCCAGCTCGCCATCGGGCGCGGCGAAGTCGCGCAATGTCGAGCCGCCCGCCACAATCGCCGCCGCCAACACATCCTTGATCGCCACCACAAGCTTTTTCAGACGCGGCTTGCTGATTGTGCCCGCAGCAACCACCGGCGCTATTCCTGCCATATGCAGTGCTTCGCAGACATAAATATTGCCAAGCCCCGCAACGATCGACTGGTTCAGCAACATCGCCTTGATCGGCGCAGCGCGTCCTTTGATCTTCGCCTGCAACACACCGGCATCGAAATCATCTGACAAGGGCTCTGGCCCCATCGTCAGGAAATGGCGGAATGTTTCTAGCCTATCGGTGTCGATGATATCGAGCGAACCAAAACGCCGATGGTCATTCAGCGCCACCACGCGGCCTGCCGCTGTCTCCAAAACAAAATGGTCGTGCTTTTCGATCTCGACGGGATCAACCCGCCATCTGCCAGACATTCCGAGGTGAAAAATCAGCACATCGTCTCTGTCGGTATAGATCAAGCCATATTTGGCGCGGCGGCCAAGCCCCGTCACCCGCGCGCCAGTCAACCGCTGGCGCAAATCAACCGGCATCGGCCAGCGCAGATCGGCACGGCGCGCCTCGGCGCGGATGATCGTTTCACCATCCAGCACCGCACGAAGGCCGGCAACGGTGGTTTCAACTTCGGGTAACTCAGGCATCGCTGCGCGTTAGCGGCATGTTCGTGGCTTTACCAGCAGACAGGCAGCCATCATCGACCCCGATTGACATTCGGCAACTTGCTGATCGCGGTCCGCGCCGCCTTGGCCTCTTTGCAATAGCGACCCGAACGCGCACATTCGGCCTCCAGCGACCGCGCGGAGGCGTCCCATTGCGCTTGCAGATACGGGTCGCTTTTGATGTCGGGCGAATAGATAGCACGCCCCTCGGACCGTTGCTTGCCTGCCGCTTTGTCATTCGGTCTGTCCGCACTGGCACAGCCACCCATAGCGGCGAGTGCCAGCAGGAGTAGCATCACCCTACCGCACATCGCTATTTCTCGATTTTGAACGTGTACGGAATGTATAAAAACACCTCTGTATTGCTCACCTGCTGCCACGCGACATCGCGGTCCAGTCCCATCACTTCGACGCCATATTCGGGTCCGTAAAAGCTGACGGCATGTTTGGCACCGGTGGCGATGCGTTTGTAAATCTCATCGCGATATTGGTCGGGGTTGATTATGGTCAGCGACAACCCGCCTTGCGGCTTCATCAGCGAACGACCGGTGGCGGGGACGCCTTTGATAAAGCCTGCGATCTTTTGTTGCGCGTTGTTGATCGACCCATCCAGCTTGGTTTTAACTTTCAGCCGGATGATCGTGGTGCCGCCATCATCTTCATAAGACGACGCGTCTTCATTTTCGTCGTCATAATCGTCATCTTCGTCTTCATCATCGGGCTTGGCTTTGCCCGCGAGTTCAGGAAACTGGTCTTGCCAGTTGGCGCGCGTCACCTCAACCAGTTCCGATTGGCCGGTGACCAGGCTGAACCCCGCGGTCTTTGCGCGATCAATCGCGTCGAGTAACATCGCCTGCACCTCGCGGCGGCGCATATCCTCTTCACGCGAATCCGAGACGATATCGATATTGCGCACCGCCGAATCGGCTTGGCGTTTGAAGCCGATGACAGGCGGTGTCAGGGGCAGGAAGTTCCCTACGTCGATGGGCGACACCGAGTTGGCGTTTCTTGAAATCCGCGTGCCCGTAACGACCACTTCATTCATGCCGCTGTCATCGTCTTGCGCGAATGATGGCGCAGTAAAAAGGGCAACGCTGCACAACGCCAGTTTGATAAAGCTTTTCATAATATCTCTCCGCCCGAAATTATTTTGGAACAACGGTGTAGCGATAGGGGATATAGAGGAACACGTCAGTTCCGCTGACCTGCGACCAGAATATCTGGCCATCAATGCCGGACACCTGCACCGCATAATCCGGGCCGAAAATCGCTGCTCTTGTGCGCGCATCTTCGGCGACCAGTTTTACGATGTCGTCGCGATATTGATCGGGATTGATAATCGTCAGCGTCAGCCCGCCCGCTTTATCAATGGCCCCGCGCCCGTTACGCACCAAGCCTTTCACATACGCATCGATACGTTGATCCGCCGAAACCGTTGAGCCGCCCAGCTTGACCTTGACCATCACATCGACTTTGCTGGTATCGGGACGCCCCGCCCAGTTGAGCGGCAATTCCTGATAATTGGCGCGCGTGACTGGCGTCAGTTCAAAATTGCCAATCACTAGCTCAACGCCAGCCGCTGCTGCCTTATCCATCGCAGCGGCCAGCATCGTATGGATTTCCTTTTTTCGCGTCGCCTCATCGCGCGAGTCCGATGAAAAAGAAATCGTGCGCACGGCGGAATCCGCTTGCCTGCGCAAGCCAATCACCGGCCTGTTTTCCTGCGCATAGCCCGCGTTCAGCCGGTTACCGGTGACGATGACTTCGCCCAGTGCGGGGCCTTTCGTCGATTGCGCGAATAACGGAACGGCGATGGTCGCAAGCGCCGCCGCCAAAAGAAAAGTCGAATGTTTCATAAGCATCTCTCCCACACAAAAGTGTCCGTCATTTTGGAAGCAAAGACAAGCGGATATCGAACACAGCGAGACACCGATTTCGCGCAACATGCATACCGCATTTTGCACCGATCTCCCTTTGCGAGCGGCGCAACTATCCGCTAGGGCGTGTTTGATTAAAGGCGGCACCAGCCCTCTCCCCCACCCGACCACCCAATGAGCATATCTTGTGGGTGGTCGGGTGGGGGAGAGGGCTGGTGCGGAACCCATCAAGGACTCCATGAGCGAAACAGTATCCTTCGGCTACGAACAGGTTAGCCCCGACGAAAAAACCCGCCGCGTGGGCGGTGTGTTTTCCAGCGTTGCCCGCAAATATGACATCATGAACGATGCCATGTCGGGCGGGATGCACCGGTTGTGGAAGGATCAGTTCGTCCGCCGGGTAAAACCGCGCGCGGGCGAAGACATTCTCGATATGGCGGGCGGCACCGGCGATATTGCATTCCGCATGGAAAAATCCGGCGCGAACATCACCGTATCCGATATCAACGCCGATATGCTGGCCGTTGGTATGGAGCGCGCGGTGGATCGCGGAGTCGATTCGATGGTGTGGAGCGAACAGAACGCCGAAACGCTGAGCTTCCCTGACAGTCATTTTGACGCCTATACGATTGCGTTTGGCATTCGGAATGTAACCGACATCCCCAAGGCATTGCGCGAGGCGCACCGCGTGCTCCGCTATGGCGGGCGGTTTTTTTGTCTGGAGTTTTCGACCGTCGAATGGGCCGGACTATCCGAGGTCTACGACATCTATTCGCACAAGCTATTGCCAAAGCTTGGCAAGATGATTGCGGGCGATGAAGACAGCTATCGGTACCTTGCGGAATCGATCCGCAAATTCCCGCCGATGCCGGTGTTTGAAAAAATGATCACCGACGCTGGCTTTAGCCAGACCAAAGTCGAGCCGATCCTGGGCGGGCTGGTCGCGATCCATAGCGGTTGGAAAGCATGAGCGTGTCATTCCATGTTCCTTTAATTCATCTCGTCATTCCCGCGAAGGCGGGAATCCATCACCCACTGTTGAAATTTACAGTGCCGGTGATGGCCCCCCGCCTTCGCGGGGGTGACGAAATTTGGGATATTGAAGTACCTACAGCATGACTCGCCCCGCAACGCATATCTATCGCCTGTTAAAATGGGGCCGCATCCTTGCCAAACATGGCGCATTACGCGGGATTGAGAGTGATCCCAATACGCCGCCGCCAGTTAAACGCCTGTGCCGCATCGCGCGCTTTGGCACGATCCAGCCCAGAATCCCCGATTACGCCGCCGCGTTCACCGCCATTGGTCCCGCCGCAATCAAGCTGGGCCAAACGCTCGCAACGCGTCCTGATTTAATCGGCGAAGAGGCCGCGCGAAATTTGCTGTCGCTGCAAGACGCGTTGCCGCCCGAACCGTTTGAGGCGATCAAGCAGCAAATCGAAACCGGCCTTGGCGGGCCGGTTGAGAAGTTTTTCCGAGAGATTAATCCTGTGGCGGTTGGCTCTGCCTCCATCGCACAAGTCCACCGCGCGGTGACGACCGAAGGCCGCGACGTCGCGATCAAAGTCCAGCGCCCCGGCATCGACAAAAGCTTTTTGCGCGATATCGAAACCTATGAATGGGCCGCTGCACATTTAGAGGCGCTTGGCGGCGAAGCCATCCGCCTGCGTCCGCGTTTGACCATCGCCAATTTCAAACGCTGGACACTGCGCGAACTTGATCTGCGCCGCGAAGCTGCCTCAGCCTCCGAACTGGCCGAAGCAATGAAAGGCGTCGCGCATTACCAAGTCCCCGCCATCGATTGGGACCGCACATCGGGCAAAGTGATGACGCTCGACTGGATCGACGGCATCAAAATCTCGAAAGTCGAGGAACTGAAAGCCGCAGGGCACGACCTGACCAAGATCGCAGGCCATCTGGTCAACGCCTTCCTACGCCAGGCGATCTCCGAAGGTTTCTTCCACGCCGATATGCACCAGGGCAATTTGTTCGTGAAAGCCGACGGCACGATCGCCGCGATTGATTTCGGTATCATGGGGCGGATCAATAGGCAGGCGCGTTTCTGGTTGGCAGAAATCCTCTATGGCTTGATTACCGGTAACTACCAACGCGTCGCCGAGATCCATTTTGAGGCGCAATATGTGCCCGATTATCACAATGTCGATGAATTCGCGACCGCGCTGCGCGCCGTGGGCGAGCCAATGCGCGGCAAGCCCGTTAGCGAACTATCGGTCGGCCAGATGCTCGACGGCCTGTTCGCCATCACCCGCGATTTCGACATGCAAACCCAGCCGCATCTGTTGCTGCTGCAAAAAAC
>JBEBKE010000130.1:0-6489 GCA_040079555.1 Sphingorhabdus sp.
GTTAAAAAGTAAAAGCTGCCGGGAAAAAGCGTGAAGCTGATATCGGTCAGAGTCTCTGAACCGGTGCCGTATCTGAGGCCCACATTATCAAATTCGGCAACGCTTTGCATGTCGGCGCAGCATTTGCACATTCGCGGCGCAGGTGCAAAGGCATAGTGACCGCGACAAACTGCCTGCTATTCAGGCTCTTCCACAGCTAATTGCCCGTATCAGGGTTGCATCCCGTGCAGCGCTGCTGTTTATGCAAAACATTATGTTGCTGGTATGCCCTTCCTGCCGCACCCGATATGTTGTTCCTGATAGCGCGATTGGCGCGGCGGGGCGTCAGGTTCGGTGTGCGAGTTGCCGCCATAGCTGGTTCCAAGAAGGCCCGTCGAGTGTTGCGCCGCCGAAGCTGGATCCGATTGTTCCAACGGAAACGACGGTCGCGGCAACTCCGCCTCCACCCCCGCCGCGCGTGTGGATGAATGGGCGGCGCCTGCCGAGGCGCCAGCGGCTCCAAGCTTTGCGGCGATGGATTCGCCTCCTCCCAGCATAGAGCCATCTGTCGCCGACCGCGAAGAGCTGATCCAAACAGGATTTCGTTCTGCCTCGACCGCTGACGAACTGCCAGAGCGCAGTCAGTTTGCGCATGAACCGCCATTCCGCCCGCGCCGCAATCCGGCAAAGATGATGACCTATGCCGCGATTGCTTTCGCGGCGTTTATCGCGATTGCGGGCGGTGGCCTATGGTATTCGGGATGGCTTGATGGCGCGTTCACTGTCAGCGCCAAGGAATCAAAGTTGAGAATTGTCCCGCATGACAATTTGAGTTTAGGCCGTGCAGCTGACGGCTCACCCTATTTCATCGTCAGCGGCTCGATTGTGAATCCGACACCGGAAAAGCTCAATGTGCCGAATATGCTAGTGACTTTGAAAGATTCTAGCGGTCGTTCAATTTATAATTGGGAGATGAAGCCGCCGGTCAGGTCACTGGGTCCAGGCGCGACGGTGGATTACAGTCAGCTGAAACGCGATGTCCCCTTGGCTGCAGCAAATCACACTATAAATTGGGTACTGGTTCCATAGCATTTGCTGGGCTTCAGTAAAACTCGACCATCGGCATTCCGTTGCGGTTGCGTGTTTGGCGCGCCGTGCTTTTGACCGTTCGGTTAGCGGAGTGATTCCGCATATCGTCAAAGCGGATTTCCTCAGCGGAAATGATTTGCACCGCAGCTGTCACCGGTTGATACGCCACCGGCTTTGGCACCGGCTGCGCGGCGGAGAGCAATAAGGGCAGGACGAGCAACGTCATGGCCAATGTTTAACGATTTGTTAACCGTTGGAGACAAGCCTATTTCATCGTTAACGCAGCGGGATTCCAATCAAACATCGATCAAAACGGGTTCCGCCTTCCGACCTGCCCCGTTTTGCGACAACGCCAGTGCAAACATTGCCGATGCAAAGCCTGTTGCGCGTGCCGCACTCGTTTGCTAGTGGCCCGCTCCTACCTGTCGGGACGTGTGCGGCCATGGCGGAATTGGTAGACGCGCAACGTTGAGGTCGTTGTGGGCGAAAGCCCGTGGAAGTTCGAGTCTTCTTGGCCGCACCAGACAGTCCCTCGCGATTTGACATACGAAACGAAGCGATCAAGCCGTTGGTCGAAATTCATTATCGTTAGCTTGCGTATCTCCGCATAGGCTTTTTCGATCGTGTAAATTGACGCTTTCTAGTTTTTGCTAGGCCGCGTCAGTAAACGCGCAATGTGTTGAGCCGCTGCATCTCGGCTGTTAAGATGCAATATCGCGGGGGTTGCAGCCAACCTTTGCCGCCATCGGGACACGCTCATGAACTTCAATAATATCTCTGCTTGGTCGATCCTCAATCCGGTGGTTCCCATAGTGTTGTTTTTGGGCCTGACCTTGGCTGGCATCATGTCGTTTCGCAGCATGGATGTTCAGAACGAGCCCGATATTGAATTTCCTGTTGTTGTTGTATCGATCTCTCAGCCCGGTGCTGCGCCGACTGAAATCACCACGCAGATAACGCAAAAAGTCGAATCGGCGATTCGCAGTGTTCAGGGCGTCCGCAACATCGATGCCAGCGCCAGCGAAGGCAACACGACAGTCAGCGCCGAGTTTGAAATCGGCGACGATATTAACGCGGCGGTCAGCGAAGTGAAAAATGCCGTGGACCAGATCCGCAGCGATTTGCCCGACGGCATATTAGAGCCACAGATTTTCAAAGTCGCAACCTCCAGCGACCCGATCGCCTATTTCGCTGTCGAGGCCAGCGACATGACGCTTGAGCAACTAAGCTGGTTTGTCGACGACACAGTCTCGCGCCGCTTGCTCGCGGTGGAGGGCATGGCATCGGTAAGCCGCAACGGCGGCGTAAATCGCGAAATTCGCGTGGTGCTTGATCCTGCCAAGATGCAATCGCTTGGCGTTACTGCTAGCCAGATCAACAGCGTCTTGCGTCAGCAAAATGTCAACGCGTCGGGCGGCCAGTCGCAAATCGCGGGGTCGCGCCAGTCGGTCCGCGTCTTGGGTAACGCCGCCGACGCCTATGCACTGAGCCAAGCGCAAATAAGCCTGGGCGGCGGGCGTAACATTAAATTGTCGGATGTTGCAGAGGTTACCGATGGCTTTAGCGAGCAGCGCGCGATGGCGTTTGAAGGCGGCAGGCAGGTCGTAACCTTTGGCATGTCGCGCGCAAAAGGGGCGTCAGATGTAACGGTATTCGACGACGCGATGGTCAAAATCGCCGAGATCGAAAAAGAAAATCCCGGCGTCAAAATGACGACGTTGTTCAACAGCGTCGATTACACAAAGGGCCAATATAAAAGCTCTATGGCAGCGATGATTGAGGGCGCGTTGCTTGCCATTGTCGTCGTTTTCCTGTTCCTGCGCGACTGGCGCGCGACGATCATATCCGCGATTGCGATTCCGCTGTCGGCGATCCCGACTTTCTGGTTCCTCGACCTATTGGGCTTCACGTTGAATACCATGTCGTTGCTGGCTTTGGGGCTGGTCGCGGGTGTTTTGGTCGATGATGCGATTGTCGAGATCGAAAATATCGTGCGACATATGCGGATGGGCAAATCTGCTTATCAGGCGTCGATTGATGCAGCCGACGAAATTGGCCTTGCCGTGGTGGCAACGACATTCTCGATTGTCGCGGTGTTCCTTCCCGTTGGTTTGATGCCGGGTGTTGCCGGCCAGTATTTTAAGAATTTCGGGCTGACCGTTGTTGCCTCAGTGCTGATGAGCCTTGCCGTCGCGCGGATGATTACACCGATGATCGCGGCCTATTTTCTGAAGTCAGCGGGCACCGCCGAGCATGGCGAGGGCCCGTTGATGGACCGTTACATGAACCTGCTGCGCTGGTCGTTGGACAGCACGAAATCGTCTGCGCTTAAACAGTCGCTGAACCCGGCAAAGGGCCGCATTTGGTATTATCCTGTGTGGACGGCGATCGCGTTTTTGTTCGTTGCCGTTTTCGTAATGTCGCTTCAGTATATTTATGGTCTGGCCGGTGAGGCAGAATTGCCTGCGATTTTGGGCGTCTTGGGGGCGTTTATCGGAGCGGTTTTGGCGACGATTGGTGTAGGGTTCATCTTAAACTTGATTATTCGCGCCGTCGGCGGGAGCTTTGCCTCATGGTACAGCTATGTCGGTCAACGCATCAAGGCGCGGCGGCACGACCACCGACTATGGATGATGGGTGTCGGCTTGGGAGCGCTGTTGACGACGGTGGGTATCATGGCTTCGCTATCGTTTCAGTTTTTTCCCGACGGCAATGAAGATTTCAGCCGCATCCGCATTGAAATGGTTCCCGGCACTACGCTGGAACGGACCCGCGAAGTTGCCACCGAAGTAGCTGCAATTGTCGAACGGCAGCCCGAGGTTAGAACTGCTTTGCAAAGCGTGCGTGAAGGCACCGCGAACATGTTCCTGACCCTGCACGAGGACCGCGCACGGACCAGCAAGCAGTTTGAAGAAGACCTGACGCCGTTGCTGACAAAAATCGCCGATGCGCGGGTCACCTTTCAGGCCAATGGTCCTGGCGGCGGTGGTTCGGGCCGTGATGTCTCGGTAATGCTCTCGGGTTCTGATCCAAAAAAATTGGACGAAACTGCGGCGATCTTGGTTGAGCAGATGAAAACGCTGCCAGAACTGCGCGCGCCGCGTATTTCGGCGGATTTACAGCGCCCCGAATTGCTCATCAAGCCACGGACAGACCTTGCCGCACAATTGGGTGTATCGACGGTCGCGCTTAGCCAGACGATCCGTATCGCGACCTTGGGTGACATTGATCAGAACAGCGCGAAATTCTCGCTTTCGGACCGTCAAATACCCATTCGCGTAATGATGGCACGCGAGTCGCGTCAAAACCTCGACATCATTCGCAACCTGCCTGTGCCGTTGGCAAGTGGCGGATCGGTGCCGTTGTCGCTGGTAGCGGATATCAGCTTTGGCGCAGGGCCAACAACAATTCAGCGTCGGAACCAGAATTTTCGCACCTTTATCGGCGCTGATTTTGCTCCCGACATTGTATCGTCGGATGCTGATAAAAAGATCAACAACCTGCCCATTATGAAGGCTCTCCCAACCGGCGTATCGCGTGCGCCGTTCGGATCGCAAGAATGGGAAGAAGAGATGCAGCGCGACTTTTTAACCGCGCTGATTTCCGGAACTTTGCTGGTGTTTGCAGTGCTCGTGCTGTTGTATCACCGCTTTATGTCACCTTTGGTCAATATGGGTTCGTTGCTGCTCGCGCCATTGGGCGGGATGATTGCGTTGGTGATTGTGCAGCAACCGATTTCGATGCCGGTGTTTATCGGGGTGCTGATGCTGTTTGGCATCGTCGCCAAAAACTCGATCCTGCTGATTGATTTTGCCATTGAAGAAATGGCGCGCGGCGTTCCGAAATTTCAGGCGATTATGGAGGCGGGGCACAAACGTGCGCAGCCGATTGTCATGACCACTGTGGCGATGACGGCGGGAATGGTCCCCACCGCGCTGTCACTAGGCGGTGACGGCCAATGGCGGCAACCCATGGGCACCGTGGTGATCGGCGGGCTGATTGTCTCGACCGTGCTGACGTTGTTGATTGTGCCGGCGGGCTTCAGCCTTGCTGATGGCCTTGAAAAGCGCCTCGGCCCGTGGTTGCGCGACAAGCTGTTGACCTACACGCCTGAAAAGCCAGATAAAAAGGGCGACGGTGATCAATCATCAGGCCCGTCATTAGGCGGCGATCTGCCGGGGTTGCAGCCTGCTGAATGACGGCAGCCAGACCAAAGACTGACTTTTCCACTGGACGGTTTGGCTATCGCGCAGCGCGTTTCGGACAGAGCGAGCCGTTGCTTCGCGCTGTCGGTTCGTCAAAGTCGCGACCGCTAAACATCGTCGATGCCACGGGCGGGCTGGGCCATGACGGCTTCTTGCTGGCAGCATCGGGCGCCCAGGTGACGTTGATCGAACGATCCCCCGTGATGTTTGCAGAGCTTGAGCGCGCCCTTACCGATGCTAGGCAGCACGAAGATCTGGCCGAAATCGCGGGGCGCATGACATTATTGCACGGTGATTCCCGGCAAATTTTGCGCACGATTGCGGCGGACGTTTTCTACATCGATCCAATGCACCCCGAGCGCAAGAAATCGGCCTTGGTCAAAGAACCTATGCGATTGCTACGTGATGTCGTGGGGGATGATCCCGATAGCGCGGAATTGATCCAGACGGCGTTGGATCATTCGCCCGGGCGTGTGGTGGTGAAATGGCCAGCAAAGGCTGGATTGCCCGATGGCTTGATCGAGCCAAGCTATGAATTGCGGTCGCGAACGACGCGCTATTGCGTCTTCGTTGCTACGCCGCAGCCGTCAAAAATCAATCGCGAGACCCTTTAGCTCCCAATCACCATAGCGCACCGGATCGGGGCGTTCGGGGTCAGGTGCGGGGCCGGGCTTTGCTGCGCCAGGTTTTGGTACCGGCGGGCTTTTGGACAAATAGGCGGGTGCTTTGACATGCGCGGGTCGTGTACCCATAATAGTGTCCTTGTGCATTATTGGAGCCGCCAACATCGGGGCAAAAGGCGCAGATATCAAGACATCTGTTACCCTTGCCTCTTTTACAATGCTGCTTCCGGGCCTAAGGCGCTGCGATGAACACACTTCCGACGACCGCCACTGGACTCGATACCCGCAAAGCAGCCTTGCGTATGCTTGATGCTGTGATTCGCACTGGGCAATCGATGGATCAGGCCGTAACGATGTCGACCCGCGATCTGGAATCATCCGACCGCGCGCTGGCGATTGCAATTGCGCAAGAGGTTCTGCGCTGGGCGCCAGACTTTGACTTGCTGATCGACAGCCAGACGCAGTTGCCTTTGGCGGATGATGCCAAGGCGCGGATGGTATTGCGCATGGCATTGGCGCAGATGTTGCGGCTTGGCACGCCGCCACATGCAGCGATTGCCACAGCTTTGCCTTTGCTGGACAAAGGCCCGCGG
>JBEBKE010000131.1:0-6420 GCA_040079555.1 Sphingorhabdus sp.
TTCGGCCATTTTAATCGCTCCGACTTTTCACAATCACTCCACCCAATCCAGCCCCATATCGCGGTAGACGTCGCGGTCTTCGTCCCAATTGGGTTTGACTTTAACGTGCAGATACAAATGCACCTTTACACCCATATTTTTGGCGATTTCTTCGCGGGCGGTGGCACCGATGGATTTAATCCGCGCGCCACCTTTGCCAAGGATAATCGCGCGCTGGCTTTCGCGTTCGACGAAGATTTGCTGGTATAGCTCCAAACTGCCATCGGCCCGCTCAACATATTTTTCGGTCTCGACGGTGCTGGCATAGGGTAGTTCGTCGTGCAGTTGCAGATACAGCTGCTCGCGGGTGATTTCGGCGGCCATCAGCCGTTCTGTCGCGTCGGAGATTTGATCCTCGGGATAATGCCAATCGCCCTCGGGCATTTCGGCGGCAACCGCTGCTTTCAGTTCCGCGACAGCCTCACCGGTCTCGGCGCTGATGTATAGAATGCGTTCAAACTCGCACATATCGAGCAGCTTTGTGGTCAACGACAACAGCTTGTCCTTGGCTGCAATATCGACCTTGTTGAGCAGCAACCATTTGCGCTCTGGCCGGTCTTTCAGAGTCCCCAAAACCTTCTCAACCTTTGGCCCAGCCCCTGCGCGACCATCGACAACGGCCAAAATCAAATCCGCCTCTTGTGCGCCTTCCCATGCTGCGGCGACCATCGCGCGATCCAGACGCCGGTTGGGTGCAAAGATACCGGGCGTATCAACAAGGATAATCTGCGTTTCGCCCTCCATCGCCACACCCATCAGGCGGACGCGGGTGGTTTGTGCCTTTGGGCTGACAATGGCGACTTTTTGGCCAACCAGCGCGTTGACCAAAGTCGATTTGCCCGCATTCGGTGCGCCGATAATGGCGACATGGCCGCATCTTTTGGTCATGTATAGGCCGCCAAAAATGCTTCGGCGGCGGCGGTTTCGGCGGATTGTTTGCTGTTGCCGTTGGCCGATATTGGATCAAAACCTTTGACAGTGACGGTGACTTCAAATCGCATAGCGTGCGGTGGGCCTTCCTTGGCGGTAACTTCGTAAACGGGGACTTTGCGGTTATGCGACGCGCAATATTCCTGCAATGTCGATTTGGGGTGTTTGGGCGCGGTGAGTGCAGCCTCTAGCATCGGTCGCCAGTGTTTTTCCACCAATGCACGGCACGCATCCAATCCGGCGTCGATATAGACCGCGCCGACCAGAGCCTCCATCACGTCACCGAGCACATTGTCGCTTTCACGCGCACCATCGTCGCGCGCTTGTTTGCCGAGGCGCAAATGGGGCTGGACCTCGATCTTGCGGGCTACAGCCGCGCAGGTTGTGCCTGCAACCAGACTGTTCAGCCGGTGCGATAATCGCCCCTCTGGCTCATCGGGAAAGCGGGCGTAGAGCATATCGGCTATGACCAAGCCGAGCACGCGGTCGCCCAGAAACTCCAGCCGTTGATAATCCGCCTCACCGGTGCTGCCGTGCGTCAGCGCGCGGTTAAACAAAGCAGGAACGGCGATCGACGGCCCAAAATTCTGCCGCAGCCAGTCATCAACATCGGACAAGATCAGAACCCTTTACCCATGCGGTCCGGCCGTGCCGCGCTAAACCAAGTCCAAGGGAGCAACCAACTGGCGCTGCCATCGGTCGAGAACCACGTGAACTGCGCGCGGCCAAGGATATTTTCGACCGGCACCATACCAATGGCAACGCCGCCCTGCGGAAACCGGCTGTCCGCGCTGCGGTCCCGATTGTCGCCCATGAAAAAGACATGGCCTTCGGGCACAATCAGCGCCTCGGTATCGTCGCCCGGGCCAGCATCAAGCAAATCGAGGATTTCGTAACTCCGGCCATTGGCGAGTGTTTCGCGGAAACGCGGATAACGGCATTGCCGACCGCCGCCTTTGGCATCTTCCTCAAACTCTGGGCGGAAACAGGAATAGGTTCCGCCTTCAAGCGCCACAGCGTCGCGCATTCCTTGCGTAACTGGCGTGACGAAATCGGGCAGCCGCTCCTTCTTTACCGCTTTGCCGTTAATTTCCAGCGTACCCGCGCGCATCTGCACAACGTCCCCCGGCAATGCGATGGCGCGTTTGATATAGTCATCGGTTTGCGCAGGTGGCTTTTTGAAAACCACGACATCGCCGGGCGTCGGCAGACTTCCGAATATGCGGCCTTCGAATAAAGGCAATTGCAGCGGCAGGCTTTGGCTGGAAATCCCATAAGGCCATTTGGCAACGAACAGATAATCCCCAATCTGCAAACGCGGTTGCATCGATTCCGACGGGATATAGAATGGCGAAAACACGACGCTGCGGAATATCAGCACAACCGCGGCCAGTTTCAACAGGAATACGCCATATTCGCGCCACTCGCTGCTTTGCGGTTTCGCGGCATCGGGCGAGGCATTCGAATTTATCGCGGTTTTATTGTCACTCACGCTGTGCGACCCTATTTTGCTATGGCTGTTACTAGACCGCGCTTCTAATGCGCTGTTGCCTTGATAGCCAGTGCCGGATTCGGCTTTTATCGAACGGATGAATGATATGGTCGAACAGTTTTGGGATAAACTTGGCGCTTTGCCAAAGCCGACATTGAGCGAATTGTTTGAAAGCGACGCTGATCGTGTGGACGCTTATACGCTGTCGCTGGCGGATATCCGGTTCGATTTTTCCAAAACACATCTGGATAAAAAGGCGGTAGCGTTGCTGTCCGGGTTGGCCGAAACCCAAGGCTTAGCGGCTGCTCGTGAAGCATTGTTTAGCGGCGTTGCGATCAATACTACCGAGGGCAGGGCGGCGGAACATACCGCTGAACGTGGCAGCGGTTCGGTCGAGGCCGTCGCGCAGGCCAAAGCATTGCAAGCACGGATGCGCGGTTTGCTGGACGCGATAGAGGCTGGTGCCTTTGGCGAGATAAAGCACATCCTCCATATCGGCATTGGCGGTTCGGCGCTTGGCCCCAAGTTGCTGATCGACGCTTTGGGGCGCGACGACGCGCGCTATGACGTAAAGGTCGTGTCGAACATCGATGGCGCAGCGATGGCGGAGGCGATCAAGCATATGGATCCGCACGCGACGTTGATCGCGGTTGCCTCCAAAACATTCACCACCACCGAAACACTGCTGAACGCCGAAAGCGCGTTGCAATGGATGCGCGATGCGGGCGTTGATGATCCCAGCGGTCGACTGATCGCGTTGACCGCAAAGCCCGAAAAGGCATTGGAATGGGGCGTGGACGAAAGCCGCATATTGCCGTTCGCCGAAAGCGTTGGCGGGCGTTATTCTCTATGGTGCTCGATCGGATTTCCGTTTGCAGCGGCGCTTGGATGGGCGGCTTATGAAGAGTTGCTCGAAGGTGCCGCCGTGATGGACCGCCATTTCCGCAATGCGCCCTTTGCGGAAAATGCGCCGGTAATGGCGGCGTTTGCCGACCTGTATTACGCGCAAACCCGTGGCTGTCAGACCCGTGCCGTCTTTGCCTATGACGAACGGATGCGGCTGCTGCCGGATTATTTGCAGCAGCTGGAAATGGAATCGAACGGCAAGTCGGTGAGGTCTGATGGCAAACCTCTGACTTACCCCAGCGCTCCGGTCACTTGGGGCGGGGTCGGCACCGACGCGCAACATGCGGTGTTCCAATTGCTGCATCAGGGGACGCATTTGATCCCCGTTGAGTTTATCGCCAGCGTCATGCCTGGGCATGATCTGAACACCGCCCATCACGAAACTTTGCTCGTCAATTGCTTTGCGCAAGGCGCTGCATTGATGCAGGGCAAGCAAAGCGACGATCTGGCGCGCAACTATGTCGGCGACCGTCCGTCGACGACGATTTTGTTGGATGATGTTACTCCGGCGACATTGGGTGCGCTGATCGCATTTTATGAACAGCGCACTTTCGCCAACGCGGTGCTGTTGGGCATCAACCCCTATGATCAGTTCGGCGTGGAGCTGGGCAAAGAAATTGCCAAAGGGATTGCCGACAATGGGCCTGCGGGCTTTGATCCATCGACCAGCGCTTTGCTCGCGGCGGCGGGGCTTGGGCTATGAGCTTTGACTATGACCTGTTCGTCATCGGCGCCGGTTCTGGCGGTGTAAGAGCCTCGCGGATTGCTGCATCGCACGGCGCGCGCGTTGCTGTGGCAGAGGAATACCGCATGGGCGGAACCTGCGTCATTCGTGGTTGTGTGCCTAAAAAGCTACTCGTCTATGGTTCACATTTCGCTGAGGATTTGGCCGACGCAAAGCGTTTTGGTTGGAACACCGATGGGGCGACCTTTGACTGGCCCACGCTTCGCGATAATGTTGCGGCGGAGGTTGACCGGTTGGAAGGGTTATATGGTCAGACTTTGGGTAACGCAAAAGTCGAGATAATCCAGCAAAGGGCCGTAATCGCCGGTCCTAATCTGCTCCGCCTTGCCGATGGCACCGAAGTCAGCGCCGGCAATATATTGATTGCGACGGGTGCGTGGCCTTCGACCCCCTCTATTCCGGGTGCCGAATATGGCATTACTTCAAACGAGGTATTCCATCTCGACCATCTGCCTAAACGTGCGGTGATCGCTGGTGCGGGCTATATCGCCAATGAATTTGCCGGGATTTTCAACGAATTGGGTGTCGAGGTGACCTTGGTCACGCGCGGCGACAAAATGTTGCGCAGCTACGATCAGGAAATTGTCGACAAACTGGTCGGTATTACGCGGGAGAAGGGCATCGACCTGCGCTTCAACTTCCCTTTCAAATCGATCACGAAGCAGGCCGATGGAAGCCTATCTGTCGATGGCGGCGACCAAGGCATGATCGAAACCGATCTGGTGCTGTTCGCCATTGGCCGTGTTCCTAAATCTAACGATCTGGGTCTGGAATCCGTTGGCGTCGTATTGGACAAAGACGGCGCGGTCGTTGTTGACGAATACAATAAAACCAATGTGTCCGGCATCTATGCCGTGGGCGATGTTACGAACCGCGTGCAATTGACCCCAGTGGCGATCCGCGAAGGTCATGCTTTTGCCGACACTGTATTTGGCAATAATCCGCGGACGATTGACTATGCGACAATTCCCACGGCGGTATTTAGCAATCCACCGATTGCCGGTGTCGGCCTGACCGAGGAAGAAGCGCGCGCGACCTTGTCCAAAGTTAAAGTCTATAAAAGTGATTTCCGCGCGATGAAAAATGTTCTTGCCGGACGCAACGAACGGGCTTTGTATAAAATGATCGTCGATGGCGCGACGGATAAGGTTGTCGGCTTGCACCTGATTGGTCCCGATAGCGCTGAAATCCTGCAAGCAGCAGCGATAGCGGTGAAGGCTGGTCTTACCAAGCAAGCCTTTGACGACACAGTCGCATTGCATCCCAGCATGGCTGAAGAACTGGTCTTGATGAAATAATCAGGGAAAGATTGTCGGTGGGTCGCCAGTTTTCCATTGCGGATAGCGTAGCATGATGCGGGCGAACAAATTTGATGATAACAGCTGATCAAGCCAGCGGTGCAATTGGGGCAGGGGCTGTTCATCAAACCAACTTTGATTGGTCGCCGCAAATTGGCGGATGAACGGGAAGATCGCGATGTCGGTCAGCCCCAGCGTTTGCCCTGAAAGATATGGTTGGTTTTGCAGTCTGCCGTCCAGCTCTACCAGAATGGCAAAGCCTTCATCGCGATAGGTCTCGCCGCTCTCCAAACCATAACGATGCGGATATTTGTATCGATCCAGCGCCGCTTTGAACGGCCCGTCATTTTGGATGATGAGGCCCGCCCCATCCGCCGCCAGCCAGCCTTCAGAGTCATTCTGCCCCAATGCCCAGCGCATGATGTCCAAACTCTCGTCGATCACAACGCCGTCTGTTAGCACAAGCACCGGAACCGTTGCTTTGGGCGAAGCCGCAAGCAATTCTGGCGGCTTATCGCGCAACACCACTTCGCGCTGTTCGACTTGAACCCCACTCACCGCAATCGCCATCCGAGCTCGCATCGCATAGGGACAGCGGCGAAAGCTGTACAGGATGGGTAACTCAGCCATTTGCGCGGTGATTAACGCCGATATGCTGCTGCCCGCGTTTTTTGGCGAGCGCGATTTGCTTTTGCCGCTCGGCGAAGCGGGCGCGGTCGTCTTCGCTGCGCTCGTCGAAGCAAGCGGGGCAGGAGACGCCTTCGACGAAATGCGCTGACGCTTTGTCGTCCTGCGATATCGGGCGGCGACAGGCGTGGCACAGTTCCATCTCGCCAAGCTCCAACCCGTGCCGCACCGATACGCGCTCGTCGAACACAAAGCACTCGCCCTGCCATTTGCTTTCAGCCTCGGGCACCGTTTCCAAATAGCGGAGGATCCCGCCCTCCAAATGATAAACGTCGTCTATCCCTTCAGCTTTCAGGAACGCTGTTGATTTCTCGCATCGGATG
>JBEBKE010000132.1:0-6404 GCA_040079555.1 Sphingorhabdus sp.
GCATGTCTTATGGTGGCGGCGATCAAAGCATGGTTGTCAGCCTTGCCGTCGAACAGTAAGCGGTTCGAATAATAGCTAAGGGGTTGGGGCTAAAATGACTTATTGTGTGGGCATGAAGCTCGAACAGGGGCTGGTCTTCATGTCGGATACGCGCACCAATTCGGGCGTGGACAACATTTCGACCTTTCGGAAAATGCACAGCTTTTCCGTCGCCGGGGATCGCCACATCACGATTTTAACGGCCGGAAACTTAGCGACGACGCAGTCGATTATCAGCTTGCTTGCTGAACGCACCAAAGCGCCAGAGGATCGCAACCCGTCCATCCTATCGGCGCCATCGATGTTTCAAGTGGCGCAAATTATCGGCGATTTGTTGCGCGATACCATCCGCGGGCGCGTCCAATCGGGGATGGAGGCGGAGAAGACTTTTAACGCAACTTTGATCGTCGGTGGGCAGATAAGGGGTATGGAGCCCCGACTTTTCATGATCTATCCCGAAGGAAATTTCATCGAAGCGTCGATGGACACGCCCTATTTTCAGATCGGCGAAACCAAATATGGCCGCCCGATTTTGGTGCGCGGATTTCAGCCGGATATGAGCTTTGAAAGCGCGGTCAAATTGTTGATGGTTTCGTTTGATTCGACGATGGCGGCGAACTTGTCTGTTGCCTTGCCGCTGGACATGCAGATACTGCCAAAGGACGCGTTTGAACCGTTGCAGCAGCGGCGGATTGTTGAGGACGACCCCTATTTCAATTCGATTTCGGACGGTTGGTCAGACGCGCTGCGGCAAGCGTTTTATTCACTGCCCGATTACGTTATTGAGTAATTAAGCGTCGGCCAATGCCGCCGACAGCCGATTGCGGATACGAGTCAGTTCATCGCGAACAAACGCCAAATCGGGGCCGCTCACCGACGCAAAATTTGCAGGTGCCGCGCTGAGCGCAGGCATAATATCCGTAACGCCACCATTTTGCAAAAATTGCCGAGCACCTTTGATCGTATAGCCCTGGCCGTGCAGCAAATCGTTAATCTGGTGCAACAGCGCAACGTCGCTGGGACGGTATAGCCGCCGTCCACCCGCCCGCGTCAACGGCTTTAACATCGGAAACTGTTCTTCCCAGTAACGCAGGATATGCGTTTTCACGCCCAGCCGCTGCGCCATTTCGCCGATCGTCAAAAACGCATCGGGCGCTTTGTCCATAGTCACGTTCTATTTGACTTTATGACGCACGCCTTGGCTGGCGCGGAAAGTCAGGACGCGACGAGGAGTAATTGGAACCTCGACACCCGTTTTGGGATTACGGCCCACGCGCTGCGCTTTGTCGCGCAGGACAAAAGTTCCAAAGCCCGAAATCTTTACATTTTCGCCAGCGACAACGGCGTCAATCATATGGTCGAGGATCGAATCGATCATCGCTGCCGCATCGGCGCGCGAAAGCCCGACCTGCCGGTTAATCGTCTCTGCAATGTCTGCCCGCGTTAATGTACCCGCATCTGCCATCGTCATTTCTCCTGTCAGAGACCCATTATGTTGAATTGTCGCATATTTCAGAAATTTCGCAACGCAAATTTACGCGCCCGTGTTTCACATCCGGACAAGCGATGCGCCCCATGTGAAACCGCCGCCCATGGCCTCCAACACAATCAGATCGCCGGCTTTTATCCGACCATCGCGCACAGCCACGTCGAGCGCCAAAGGAACCGAGGCAGCAGACGTGTTCGCATGGCTGTCCACCGTCAGAATCACCCGCTCGGTTGGCAATCCCAGCTTTTTCGCCGTCGCGTCAATAATCCGCCGGTTTGCCTGATGCGGAACCACCCAATCGATGGCATCAGCGGCTATGCCTGCGTCGGCCAAAACTTCATTCAGGACATTGGTCAAATTGGTCACTGCGTGGCGAAACACCTCGCGGCCCTGCATCCGCAGCTTGCCAACTGTACCGGTGGTGGATGGCCCGCCATCGACATACAGCAATTGGTTATGCTGCCCATCGGCATGCAGTTTTGTCGCCAAAACACCGCGTTCGCCAATTTCGCCGGACAAAACAACCGCCCCTGCGCCATCGCCGAACAAAACGCAGGTGCCGCGATCTTCCCAATCGAGCAGCCGCGTCATCGTTTCCGAACCGATCACCAAAGCGTTTTTCGCCGACCCTGCACGGATCATGCTTTCAGCGACTGAAAAGGCGTAAAGAAAGCCGGAGCAGACCGCCGCAACGTCAAAAGCAACACCGCCGTTACAGCCCAACGCATGCTGCACTTTCGTCGCCGCCGCTGGAAAAGTCTGATCGGGCGTGCAGGTCGCGACGATAATCAGGTCAATGTCGCCAGCGGTCATCCCCGCCGCGTCCAACGCCCGCCGCGCAGCGTCCGTCCCAAGCGACGCTGTCGTCTCGTCCGGCCCCGCCACATGGCGCGCCTTTATCCCGGTGCGTTCGGTGATCCATTCGTCCGAGGTATCAACCTGTGCGGCCAGCTCGGCATTCGTCACAATCCGCTTTGGCAGCGCAGAGCCTGTGCCTTTAATCACGGCTCGGAGCGCTGACGCAGTCATCCTGCAGCCACGTCTTTGTCGGCAATCTGTTTCAAGTCTTGCGCAATCCGCGCGGTAATATCTTCCTCAACCAGCCGCGCTGCAACCTCCACCGCATTCGCCACGCCTTTAACGCTGGCGCTGCCGTGGCTTTTCACGATCACACCGTTCAGGCCCAGAAACACCGCGCCATTATGGTTGTTGGGGTCAAGATGATGCTTCAGCAATTCGGTCGCGGGACGCGAGACGAGAAAACCAAACTTCGACCGGATTGAGCTGGTAAAGGCGCGGCGCAAAAGGTCAGTCACAAATCGCGCCGCCCCTTCGATGGATTTCAGCGCGATGTTGCCGGTAAAGCCATCGCACACCACCACATCGCATTCGCCGCGATTGATCTTATCCGCCTCGATAAAGCCCTGAAAATCCATGTGGAGCGCAGAATAATCGCGCAGATGTTGCGCGGCGGCACGAACGCTATCGGTGCCCTTCATCTCCTCGGTACCGATGTTTAGCAGGCGGACACGCGGCTTTTCAAACCCGAATATGATCCGCGAATAAGCCGCCCCCATGACGGAGAACTGCACCAGATTGCGGGCATCGCATTCGGTGTTCGCGCCCAGATCAAGCACAACAACATCAGTGTCGATTAAGGTCGGCAACAACGCGGCAAGCGCAGGCCGGTCAATCCCAGGCATCGTCCGCAACGCCAGCTTCGACATCGCCATCAATGCGCCAGTGTTACCCGCACTCACCGCCGCCGCCGCATCGCCGGTTTTTACAGCATTGATCGCAAGCCCCATAGAGCTGTTGCGTGATTTGCGGATGGCTTGGCTCGGCTTATCCTCACCCGAGACAACTTCGTCAGTGTGTAGAATCTCGGACGCGGCGCGCAGATTGGGGTGATCCTCCAGCGCAGCTTTTATCTGCACCTCGTCACCGACGAGCAAAAATTTGAACCGGTCGTGCCGGTGACGCGCCAAAGCGGCCCCTGCGATCATCACGCGAACGCCTTCATCTCCGCCCATCGCATCAATGGCGATACGCGGTGATGTGGTCACGACAATGTCTCCCGGTTGGTCAGCGAAGGACCGATTTATGCGACAGCGAGGATCTCGCGGCCGTTATAATGGCCACACGCGTTGCAAATATGATGGGGGCGTTTCAGCTCACCACAGTTGGAGCATTCCTGATACGCCTCGACAGGAAGCGAATCATGGCTGCGACGCATGCCGCGCTTGGACGGCGATGTTTTTCTTTTGGGGACAGCCATTTCGGCACCTGTTCCATTTCAAATTTGATAGTCTGCCCTACGCTTTACGCAAGATACGCGGCGCTGGCAAGCAAAGCCAGAATCGGCATCAAGAACGCAAAGCTGCGGATGAAGGGGCGCTAATAGCTATTTTTCCCCGCTTTGCAAGCCTTTGGATGACTGATAGTCAGGCAAATCTAACAGGGAGGAAATATATATGAGTTTACCCATTACACTGACCATCGCTGCGGGTGCGGCATTGGTCAACATCTGGCTGATGATCCGTTGCGGCCAAGCGCGAACCAAAGGCAAAGTTTCCATCGGCGACGGCGGCGACGACTTCCTAATCCGCCGCATGCGCGCCCATGCCAACTTCATAGAAAGCACCCCGTTCGTGCTGATCCTGATCGCGGCGTTGGAGCTTTCCGGACATGGCAGCAACTGGCTGTGGTATGTCGGCATCGTGTTTATCTTTGGACGGCTAGCACATGGCCTAGGCATGGATGGCGGTCCGTTGGAAAAGGGCCGGATGGTCGGGACGTTGATTACGATGCTGACGCTGCTCGGGCTGGCGGGATATGCGCTGTTTAGTGTATACTCGAAATTGGGCTAGCATAGTGCTCCCCATCTCGGGAGGGGGCCATATTATGTGGCGATCTTGGCGAAAGTGCTACGCTGAAACCTAATAAGAACAATCGTCGCGGTGTTAGCGGCGTCACAATAACGCACCTACACCACTCAATGATTGTTTTCGCAAAACCAAGAATCCGAAGCAAGACAGGAAAACATCACACGACGCCAATTATTGACAGGTAAGTTTAGATTATTACTTTTTTCACCCAAATAGTCAGAATATTCTTTTGGACTCAAATTTTGGAGAGTACTTTTTCTTGTCATGATAGTTTCGGGGAGATCTGCTGCAGCTTCGACGCCAAACCGCTTGGGCAGTCTATATTCTATAAAATGAGCGATAACGCGGCTCTTATCTTCAGGGGACCAATATTCTGGAGGACAAACATAATATTCGATTACAGGAGGGCTGCCTTGGATCACACGGCCATAAATCCATTGCTGGCCAAAGAATTTGTCGTCGTCAAAATAGGGATGTAGGGTCTGCCCCTCTGCCGTAGCCGAAAAAGCGTTCAACTTCTCTGAATTGCAGTCGCGGCAGCACGGAATCATATTGCCCGGCATGACTGAATAAAGCGGGAAATTGGCCTTAGGCAAATAGTGATCAAGTGTGTGGACATGGCCGATGTCGCCGCAGAACGGGCATTTTTCGTTCGCTGTAATTTTAAGCTGCTCATATAGGCGTCGCGCTGGTTTTTCCTTTGGCACAAAATACTGTGTGTAAAGCTTGATTAAGTCTGATTTCGTTAGGCTACCGTGGACCGCAACATCGCCGATGCCGTGTGCGATGCGCGGAAAACTATAGAGCAATGCAGCCTGTGCACTGGCTCCAAAGGCCGCTTCAATGGCAGCGGGGTTTGCGATTTGGGCATGATAGTTATTCCGGATTATAGCGTTGGCGACTCCGCTGATAGATTCGGACAAAGAAGTTTTGAAATCGATATTCGGAATGGGTAAACGACGCATGAGCTATTGTTTGCTTTTGCTGTGCATAAGCGACCGAAGTATGGCTCGGCCTTCGAAACCTAATTGTTGATCGAATGCATTAAGTGCCTGCTCATAAGTTAAAGCTTGTTCAGCCTCTACTGCAAGCAGTGCGTTGAAGCCGGACTTCGCGACTTCAAGCCCAAATACGTCGCGGGTCAAAAGACCAACATTCTCGCCAAAGGTTTCGCTTTCAGGACGGATCGAGGAGGATGCCAATCCCGCTCGCATAATCTTCCACACACAGGATTTTGGTATTTCCTGCAGGACCACTGGTGAGTGCGTGGCAACAATTGCAACGGCATTCCGGTCATCGAGTAATTCGCTTAGGCTGCGAATGAGCGCAGACAAAAGTGGCGGATGAAGATGACTTTCAGGTTCATCAAAAAGGACAAGAGTTTTTTCCGCTAAGTGCGCGACAAGTTTAGTGATTGTGAGAAGTACGATTGCGTGGCCGGAACTCATCCGTTTCTGAAGCGAAAGCGCTTGTTCGGTGCGTTGCTCGACTTCTATATCGGCCAAGCTTGCAAGGTTCATTTCCGAGAAGTTATCGTCGCTTTCCAATGTGTTGATAGCGGACAGCCACCGCCGCCGCTTTCCGGCCTCACTGAGACATATGTTCAGGCTCTCGATGAACTCACCATATAATTCATTGAGCGATTTGAGGATTGCACCATCTTTATCGGCATAGCTCTTAAGGCCTACATAGAAATAGCATGTCCCCTCTCTAGGGTCGGCCTGTTCTTCGGGCGAATTAAAGGGGTCGAAGGCACTGAACGAAATAGAAATGACACTGCTAAAATAGTTAGAGCTAATGGGTACAAAGCCTTCCCAGCTGCTGTTAACTTCAAACCGCGCTTTTTCGGTTTCGCCGTGCGTGACGGGCCGAATCATTGCATTCAGCAAGCTAGGCCGTGGACTCATAATGGCGCAGCCGTAGCCTGATGCAAGCGAGTTTGACCATGGCGAGGAAGGACGAGCCGAGCTTGTCGTAACGGGTTGCTA
>JBEBKE010000133.1:0-6366 GCA_040079555.1 Sphingorhabdus sp.
TGGTTCCCCGATAAGGATTCGAACCTCAATAGACAGAGTCAGAGTCTGTAGTCTTACCGTTAGACGATCGGGGAATGGAGGCGTGCCAATAATCGGGGGCGAGCGCGCTGTCAATCGCTTGGCTTTGCGTCAAATCTGTCCGCTCCGCTATCGTCTTGAATTTTTAACAGGTTCATTGTAACACTCAATCCAAGCACTGGACGGTATTTTCCGAAGCCAGATAGAAAAATAAGAGATTGAGTTCGGCTATGGGCGACAGCATCGCACCATCGCCGCAAAACGGCGGTAAGCGCGACGGCCGGGGCAGAGGCAAGAAGAACAAAGCTCCCAATCGCCGCAAAGACGCCGGGGCGGCCGCAAATGGAGGCTCGCGCAGTGGCGCAGCGGATACCAACGGCAATGCCTCTCAGAAATCTGAAGCGACTAACCCAATCCCTCGCGGCTGGTTAGGAAAGACCGCTTATGCTGCGCTTGATCTTGGCACGAATAATTGCCGGTTGCTGATCGCGCGCTCGGCCAATGATGGCTTTACCGTGGTTGATGCCTTTTCACGTGTTGTTCGACTGGGCGAGGGGCTGAACAGCACCGGCAAAATCAGCGAAGAGGCGATGGACCGCGCCATCGAAGCGTTGTCAGTCTGTGCCGACAAGTTAAAACGGCGCAATGTCGTGCTGGCGCGATCGGTCGCGACTGAGGCGTGCCGACAAGCTGTTAACGGTGCTCAATTCATTGAGCGTGTTAAACGCGAAACCGGAATCGTACTTGATGTTATCAGCCCCAAAGAAGAGGCGCGGCTGGCCGTCATGGGCTGCCACGCTTTGCTTGAGGCAGGCGACGGCCCCGCGCTGATTTTTGACATTGGCGGCGGCTCGACAGAGGTCGTGCTGGTTTCGACCGACGGTATCATCCCAGAAATTCTGGATTGGGTCAGCATTCCATGGGGCGTCGTGTCGCTGACCGAAAGCGAAACGCATGATGAGGAAAATGCTGAGGCACGCGCGGCGGCCTATGCTGCGATGCGGGCAAAAGTTACCGACGCCTTTGCCGGTTTTGCAGCCCGGCTGCCGACGGATGGTGGAGACCATAGGCTGTTGGGTACATCTGGCACAGTGACGACTTTGGCGAGCGTTTACCTCGAACTGCAAACCTATGAACGGCGCAAGATTGACGGGCTGCATCTGCCATCACAAGCGCTGCGCGATATCAGCCAGATTTTGGCGAAGGCACCGCCATCGGGGCGTGCCGAATTTCCAACGATTGGATTTGAGCGCGCCGATCTGGTCGTTGCGGGCTGCGCGATATTGGAAAGCATTTTTGATATGTGGCCGGGCGAACGGTTGGGCGTAGCGGATCGCGGGATCCGCGAAGGGATTTTGCGCGCGCTGATGGCGAGCGATGCGAAAAGGCGGAATCGGCGATGACGGAACCTGGGAACAAGTCTGGCTTTACCGGCAACCAGTCAGGGCGCAGCCTGAAGGTGAAGGAGCGCGTAAAGACTGCCAAAAAGCGTACGCCGCAGTCGAACCGATGGCTCGAACGGCAATTGAATGACCCCTATGTAAAGCGCGCGCATGCCGAGGGCTATCGCAGCAGAGCGGCCTTTAAGCTGATCGAGCTTGATGAGAAGTTTGGGTTTTTAAAGGGCAAGCGCGCTGTGATCGATCTGGGCGTGGCACCGGGTGGTTGGATTCAGGTCGTCCGCAAACGGCTTCCTCAAGCGAAGGTCGCGGGCATTGATTTGCTTCCTGTCGATCCGATTGAAGGTGCGACGCTGTTTGAAATGGATTTTATGGACGATGCTGCGCCCGATGCTTTGGTGGATGCGATTGGTTCTAAACCCGATCTCGTCCTGTCGGATATGGCAGCAAATACCGTGGGGCATAAACAAACCGACCATTTGCGCACGATGGGCCTTGTCGAGGCAGCGGCGCATTTTGCCGTTGAGATGCTGCAACCCGGTGGCGATTTTATCGCAAAGGTTTTTGCCGGCGGGACTGACCCCGAATTATTGGCAATATTGAAAAATAATTTCACCAGCGTCAAACACGCAAAACCCCCTGCAAGCCGTAAGGGCTCTGTCGAGTGGTACGTTGTCGCGCTGAGCAAAAAGGGCTGAATTCCGGCGGGCGGGAAGGGGTTTTTGGTCAATAGCCTGTTGCCAAAATTGGCGGATGCCCGCACACTATTCTCCGATCAAGGAGAGATGCGATGTCCGATGCAAATGATGTGCCACCGAATCAGCCAGCCGACTATGTACCCCCAGCGGTGTGGACTTGGGACAAGCCAAGCGGTGGTCAATTTGCCAATATCAATCGGCCTACCTCTGGCGCGACGCACGACAAGGAATTGCCGGTCGGCAAGCATCCGTTTCAGTTGTATTCGCTGGGAACACCCAACGGTGTCAAAGTCACGATCCTATTGGAAGAGCTGTTGGCATTGGGCCATTCGGGTGCCGAATATGACGCCTGGATCATTAACATCGGCGCAGGTGATCAATTTTCGAGCGGCTTTGTTGGCGTCAATCCGAACAGCAAAATTCCCGCAATGGTAGATACGTCAACTGATCCGTCGATCCGCTTGTTTGAAAGTGGTTCGATGCTGGTTTACCTTGCTGAAAAATTCGGTGCGTTCTTATCGACCGATGTTCACAAGCGCGCGGAAACGATGAACTGGGTGATGTGGCAAATGGGAAGTGCGCCGTTTGTTGGCGGCGGCTTTGGTCATTTCTACGCTTATGCGCCGTTCAAAATGCAATATCCGATTGATCGCTATGCGATGGAGGCCAAACGGCAATTGCACGTGCTCGACACGCATCTGGCGAACAACGAATATATGATCGGCGGCGAATACAGCATTGCCGATATGGCGATTTGGCCTTGGTATGGGGCGCTGGCGCGAGACGCCTATAATGCGCAGGAATTTTTGGCGGTGCATGAATATGAAAACCTGCAACGCTGGGTCGATCTGGTGGGATCGCGCGAAGCGGTGAAGCGGGGGCGGATGGTCAATCGAACATTCGGCAGGCCGGAAACACAGCTGCGGGAGCGGCATGATGCTGGAGATTTTGACGTGAATCGTGAGGACATGGTCATCGCCCGCGACGGCGAACGGATTTAAGGAAACGAGCGATGAGCAATGCAGGCATGGACCCCGAAATCTTTGACGCCTTTATCGGGCAGCTACGCCGTTATGTGCGCGAACGTTTGATCCCCGCCGAAGAGGATGTGATCGCCAACGACCGCATTCCCGATGATATCCTGAATGAAATGAGGGAGATGGGGCTATTTGGTATCACCATTCCTGAAGAATATGGCGGTGCGGGGATGAGCATCAGCCAATATATCGAGACGGTGAAGCAGATCAGCTATGCTGCACCCGCATATCGCAGCACGATGTCGATCAACGTCGGCATGACGGGTTCGGCGATCAAGAATTTCGGGACGGCTGAACAAAAGGCACAGTGGTTGCCGCGTATCGCCAGCGGAGAGATTGCGTGTTTCGGTCTGACTGAACCCGGCAGTGGATCGGACAGTGCGGCAATGCAAACGATGGCTGTGCGTGATGGCAATGGGTACAAGCTCAACGGCACAAAACGCTATATCACCAACGCGCCCTCAGCGAAAATCGGCCTGATTATGGCGCGGACTTCAAAAGAGGCACTGCCCAAAAACGCCCATGTTTCTTGCTTCATCGTCGACATGGAAACGGCGGGGATTAGCATTGGAAAATCTGACAAAAAAATGGGTCAGGCTGGCGCACATATCGCCGATATTGTGATGGAGGATGTGCATATTCCGGGCGACGCTTTAGTCGGTGGCGAAGAAGGTCGCGGGTTTCAGATTGCGATGCAAAGCCTAGACAATGGCCGGTTGTCGGTTGGAGCGATGGGCGTCGGCATGGGGCGGCGCATTCTCGATACGGCCATCCGCTATGCAACCGAACGCAAAGCCTTTGGCGAGGCGATTTCGAACTTTCAGCTGATCCAAGCAATGCTCGCCGATAGCGAAGCCGAACTTTATGCAGCCGAATGTATGATCGCCGATGCTTGCGCACGTGCCGACAAAGGCGAAGTGATATTGCGCAAGGCAGCAGCGGCCAAATTGTTCGGTACCGAAACCTGTGGCCGCGTTGCCGACCGCTGTGTGCAGATTTATGGTGGCGCGGGTTACCTCGCCGAATATCCCGCAGAGCGCTTCTTCCGCGATGCGCGCATCTTGCGCATCTACGAAGGCACCAGCCAGATTATGCAGCTGCAAATTGCCAAACATTTGCTGCGCGAATTTGGGCGCGAAGGCGCGGTCTGGTAAACTGGCATGTACGACCTGCTCGGCGGCCTTTCTGTTATCGAAGCGTCATCCTTTGTCGCTTCACCGACCGCTGGATTATATTGCGCACAATTTGGCGCAGAGGTTATTCGTGTCGACCAGATCGGCGGCGGCCCCGATTTTCGCCGTTGGCCCGTTACGGCGGGGAATGACTCGCTCTATTGGGAAAACCTGAACCGCGCAAAAAAGTCTGTGGCGCTTGATCTTAGCCGTCCCGAAGGCCGCGAATTGCTGCAACAATTGGTGCAAGCCACGGGGCAGTTTATTACCAACTTCCCGGCGAATGGGTTTCTGGCACACGACACTTTGGCAAAGCGACGTGCTGACCTGATCACCGTTCGTGTGATGGGCTGGGCCGATGGCTCGCCTGCGCTGGACTATACGGTGAACAACGCCGTTGGGTATCCCATGATGACCGGGCAAGGGCCCGACCCTGTGAACCATGTGCTGCCGGCTTGGGATTTGCTGTCGGGTGCCTATGCTGCGTTTGCCTTGCTGGCGGCAATCCGCCGCCGTGAGACGACGGGCGAGGGTAGCGAAGTGCGCGTTCCGCTTTCGGATGTCGCCATTGGTACGGTCGCTAACTTGGGCGGTATCGCCGAAGTATTATATTCCGGCGAAAACCGCCCGCGCCTTGGCAATGCCGTCTATGGCCTGTTCGGCAGGGACTTTGTCACAGCTGATGGTGTGCGGACGATGATCGTTGTTGTCACTCCGCGACAGTGGAGCAATCTGGTTGGTGCGTTGAACCTTTGTGATGCGATTGCGGCGATTGAGGCTGAGCGGGGTGTTAGCTTTGCGACAGACGACGGCTTGCGCTTTGACCATCGCGACGCGCTTTATCCGTTGTTTGAGGCGGCTATCGGCGCGCGCGTTCATTCTGAGTTGGCCGCATCGCTTGATGCCGCCGGGATCGTCCATTCGGCCTATCGTACGATGATGGATGCCGCACATGATCCGCGTCTGGTGCAGAATAACCCGATGTTCAGTGCGTTTGATGCCAATCCCTCCGGTTTTTCTTACCCGGCGGCAGGGGCGTTCGGCACTGTTCCGCAACAGGATCGGCAGCCCCCGCAACCAGCACCGCATAACGGCCAGCACAGCGAAGAGGTGTTGACCACTCGGCTTAAACTATCATCGGGCGAGATCGCCCGCCTCATCGACCAAGGCATCATAGGAACATCGTCATGACACTTCGCCGCGCCGCAATTGTTGCACCGATCCGAACACCCGTGGGAAAATTCGGAGGTGCGCTGTCGTCTATGACCGCTGGCGAACTGGGTGCGGTGATTTTGAAGGCGCTGGTTGAACGTACAAAAATCGACCCGAGCCGCGTTGACGAAGTCATCTTTGCGCAAGGCTATGGCAATGGCGAGGCACCGTGCATCGCGCATTGGTCATGGTTGCTCGCGGGCCTTCCAGAGGAGGTTCCCGGCTATCAACTTGATCGGCGCTGCGGTTCTGGCCTGCAAGCCATCGTCAATGCAGCGATGATGGTGCAAACAGGCGTTTCGGATGTCGTCGTCGCTGGCGGGTGTGAGAGCATGTCGAATGTTGAGCATTACAGCACCGATATCCGCAAAGGCATTCGCGCCGGCAATCTGACGCTGCACGACCGGTTGACGCGCGGTCGCGTGATGTCGCAACCGATTGAGCGTTACGGTGTAATCTCCGGTATGATTGAAACTGCCGAAAATCTGGCGAAGGATTTTGGGATCAGCCGCGAGGCCTGTGATGCCTATGCAGCGCGCAGCCACCAAAATGCAGCCAGAGCCTGGGCTGAGGGTCTGTTTGATGATGAGTTGGTCCCGGTCGAAGTCCCGCAGCGCAAAGGTGATACGGTGATCTTTGCGCACGACGAAGGGTATCGCGCAGATGCCACAGCGGAAACACTCGGCACGTTACGACCGTTAGAAAAAGGCGTGGTGACGGCGGGCAATGCCAGCCAGCAGAATGACGCCGCCGCCGCATGCCTCGTGGTCGCTGAGGACAAGTTGGAAGAGCTTGGCCTTGAACCTATCGCTTATTTCCACAGCTGGGC
>JBEBKE010000134.1:0-6336 GCA_040079555.1 Sphingorhabdus sp.
CGTAAATTTCGTGGGCGGTCGGATACCGAAGCCATCGCCAACGGCATCGCCCAATGGGGCATCGAAGCTTTGTGCGCGCGGATTGGCGGCATGTTCGCGATTGCGGCTTGGATACCAGCAACGCAGACGCTGTTTCTGGTTCGCGACCGGTTGGGCAAAAAGCCATTATATTGGACGCGCCTTCCGACAGGCAGCATAGCTTTTGCCAGCGAATTGTCAGCGCTGAATCAGGTGCCGGGGCTTGACCGAAGCATCGACCGACAAGCCGCCGCCAGTTTCCTGCGCACGGGCCATGTGCCTGAACCATTGTCGATTTACCGCGCTGTGAAAAAGGTCGGCGCGGGCGAAATTCTGGCATTCGACCCCGACTTGCAATTGCGTTCCACCACACGGTACTGGTCAGTCGAACAGGCCATCGCCAATGGCAAAGCTGCACCGCAACTGTCAGACCTAAACAGCGCCGTTGCAGCCACCGAAACCTTACTCGAAGACGCCGTCGCACAGCGTATGATTGCCGATGTGCCGCATGGAGCCTTCCTGTCGGGCGGTATCGATTCTTCGTTGGTCGTCGCGCTGATGCAGCGGCAAGCAAGCGAGCCGGTAAAGACTTTCTCCATCGGCTACGACAACAGTTCGTTCGACGAATCCGAAGATGCCAAGATGGTCGCGCAGCATCTGGGCGCGGATCACCGGACGTTTATTTTGAACGCAGGCGACGCGCTGGAGACAATTTACAATCTGCCGAAGTTGTACAGCGAGCCCTTTGCCGATCCTTCGCAAATCCCGACTTGCGTGATTTCGCGGTTGGCGCGGGAGCATGTCACTGTCGTGCTGACCGGTGATGGCGGCGATGAAGTTTTTGCAGGCTATAACCGCCATGTTGCCTCGGCCGGACTGATGGCAAAGCTTGATAGCCTACCCAGCTTCGCTCAAAAGGCGATGACCGGGACAATGCGCGCGCTGTCGCCCGACGCGTGGGACCGACTGTTTGGATTGCTGCCAGGAAATGCCGGACCGCGTCAGCCGGGTGAAAAAATGCACAAGTTGGCAGCGCTTTTGGGGCTCGATCCCTGGGACCGGTACCGCCAATATACCAGCCAATGGGACCGCTATGCCGACATCGGCACCGGCCAAGAGGCGCATGAAGCCGCGTATATCCGGCAAACGTTCGAGTCGCTTTCCGATCCCGTTGACCGGCTGCGCTATATGGATCTGATCAGCTATTTGCCCGGAGACATCCTGACCAAAGTCGACCGCGCGACGATGGCCTATGGGTTGGAGGCACGTGCACCGTTGCTTGATTACCGGCTGGTCGAACTCAGTTGGCGGATACCCAGCGCATTCAATATCAGCGACGGCAAAGGTAAGCAGGTGCTGCGCGCGATCCTCGAGAAACACATGCCGCGCGCGATGTTTGAGCGACCGAAAAGCGGGTTCGGCGTGCCGATTGGCGATTGGCTGCGCGGGCCACTGCGCGAATGGGCAGAGGATTTACTCTCGCCATCCGCACTCGATTCGCTCGGCCTTGTCGATACCAAGCAACTGCGCACCGTCTGGGCGGCGCATCTGTCTGGCAAGATCAATGCGCAATATGGCCTATGGAATGTCCTGATGCTGCAAGCTTGGCTGCGCGAGCATGCAGTCGCTCCCCCTCTGGCCAAAGCTGCCTAAGCAATTGCCTTATCCAAACTTTCCATTTAGTCCGCGCTCCACTGGATATCAGTCATCTACAGGAATTTCCCATGAGTGAAAAAATTGCAGTTATCGGCCTTGGCTATGTCGGCTTGCCGGTCGCAATATCGCTTGCACGTCAATTTGAGGGCGTTATCGGTTTTGACGTGTCGCAGCGCCGCGTTGATACACTGAACGCCGGCAATGACTGGACAGGCGAGATTCCCGACGCAGAACTTGCCGCCTCCACGCTGTCCGTGACATCCGATCCTGCGCAACTGGCCGAGGCGAGTTTCCTAATCGTGACGGTACCGACCCCGATTGATGATGAAAAGCGTCCTGATTTGTCGCCCATCCGTTCGGCGTGCGAGCTGATAGGCAAGCGGTTGAAAGAAGGCGCGATCGTCGTGTTTGAATCGACCGTCTATCCCGGCGTAACAGATGATATCTGCGCGCCGTTGCTGGAAAGCTATTCGGGCCTGAAACGCGGCACCGATTTCTGGCTCGGCTATAGCCCCGAACGGATCAATCCGGGCGACAAGGTTCACCGGCTTGAAACGATCACCAAGATCGTATCTGCTGAAAACGACTATTCGCTGGAGCGGGTCAAAGCGGTTTACGGCGCGATCATTCAGGCTGGGCTGCACGTCGCCCCAACCATCAAAGTCGCCGAAGCTGCAAAGGTCATCGAAAACACCCAGCGCGACCTAAACATCGCGTTGATGAACGAAATCTCGTTGATATTTGACCTGATGGACATCCGTACCAGCGACGTTTTGGCGGCGGCTGGCACCAAATGGAATTTCCTGAAATTCACCCCCGGCCTTGTCGGCGGACACTGTATCGGCGTTGATCCCTATTATCTGACGAGTGCAGCCGAACGGCTGGGTTATCGCCCCGATGTAATCCTTGCCGGACGGCGGATCAACGACGGCATGGGCGCACATGTGGCGCGTAAGCTGATGAAGTTGTTGATCCAGCGCGGCGGCAATCCGTCGGCGGCAAAGGTTGGCATTTTCGGCCTGACATTTAAGGAAGACGTTCCCGATCTGCGCAACAGCAAGGTCCCCGACATCATCGCCGAGTTGAAAGAATTCGGCGTCGAGGCGCTGATCCACGACCCGCATGCCGACAAGGCGGGCGCTCAGCACGAATATGGCTTGTCGCTGTCGGACTTTTCGCAGCTGACTGATTTAGACGGGGCCATCGTCGCGGTGCCGCATAAGGCGTATCTGGATGATATCGCCGACATCGTTGCCCGCGTGAAACCGGACGGTGTAATCGTGGATATCAAGTCGGCAGTTTCGCCGGAATTGGTAGGTGGCGGTCAGTTACTTTGGACGCTTTAGACGGCCCGCGTAACCCGATCACCTTCTAGCCGATACACGCTCCCATCGCCCGGACACACAACCTCACCCTCGCCAGATAACGGCAGAGCCAGCCGTTCGCCAAAGGCGCTCATCCAGCCTGCTTGGCGGGCGGGGACCCCGACCATCAAAGCATAGTCAGGCACATCGCGGTTTATGACAGCGCCTGCGCCAACAAACGCGCCTGTGCCAATCGTCGTGCCGCAAACTATAGTACAATTGGCCCCCAGCGTCGTGCCTTTGCGGATCAATGTTTTGCGATATTCATTTTTGCGTGACACCGCAGAGCGCGGATTGTACACATTAGTGAACACCATCGACGGACCGCAGAACACATCGTCTTCCAACACGACATCGTCATAGATCGAGACGTTGTTCTGCACCTTTACATTATCGCCAATGGTCACGCGGTTGCCGACATAGACATTTTGCCCGAATGAACAGCCTGCACCGATTACCGCACCGCCGCTGATATGCACCCAGTGCCAGACACGGCAGCCGTCGCCCAAGACCGCGCCATCATCGACAATCGCAGTTGGATGGATGCTTATGGCCCCCATTATGCTAGGGCCGCTGCGGCCAGCGGGTGATAGTCGCCGGTGCGGCCCACTGTTTCAGCCTTGCGGATTGAATACACCAGATCAATGCTCGGCTGAGCATCATCAAGACCGAAGCCGCCGTCGTTTAAGATATGGCGATAGCTGTCGGTATGCAGATCGGTGAAGCCGTCAGAAAATTCAATCTCTTCGCCATCGATGGTGATGCTGCGATAGGTGCGCTGGCCCTTTGCGACGACGTCGGCCGGTAGATGCTCACTATTGATCGACAGGAACCAACGCACATCGGCGGCTCCAAATTGGATCAGGCCGCTGGCGCTATCTTCATTGCGGTGATTAACGCTCATCCCGGCGACGGGGCCGAAAATCCAAAGCAGCATATCGTAAAAATGAATGCCGATATTGGCAGCAATCCCGCCCGATTTTTTCTCGTCACCCTTCCACGATTGGAAATACCAAGCACCCCGGCTGGTCATATAGCTAAGGTCAACGGAGAAGCGTTTGCTGGGGTTTGCTTTCAATGCCGCCGCAACCTTTTCGCGCACGGCGATGATGCTGGGATGCAGGCGCAGTTGCAGGATGGTATTGACTTTATTGCCGCTTTCTTTTTCGACATCTCGCAAGCTATCAACGTTCCACGGATTAACCACCAACGGCTTTTCGCAAATCGCATCTGCCCCAGCGCGCAGGGCAAATCGGATGTGGGAATCGTGCAGGTAATTGGGCGACATCACGCTGACATAATCAATGTGATGGCCGTCGCGTTTGCGTAGATCGATAAACCGGTCAAAGCGTTCAAATTCCGTAAAAAATTTGGCCTCGGGAAAATAGCTATCGAGAATGCCGACGGTGTCATTGCCGTCCATCGCCGCGATCAAGCGGTTACCAGTATCTTTAATGGCTTTCATATGCCGGGGCGCAATATAGCCCGCCGCACCAATGAGCGCGAAATCCTTCATATGCATCCTTCTTCCGTATCAAATTCCCAAACGGCTGCGCAGCCGCCTGATGCCAGCCATTGGCGTATAGCGATCTGAATACCAATCGAAAACGACCTTTTTGTGATCGTTTGACAGGTTGAAACTGTGCGGCCCCTTAACCCCAGTAAAGCGCAGGCCACCGACTTGGCGTTCGGCATAATGTTCGGTGTTGAGCATACCGATTTCAAACACCGAAATCCCATCGCCATAATCCACTTCAAAATTCTGGCCGAGGCGATAGAGTTTTCCGTCCTTGGCCAAACAGTTCCCGCCCATGCGGCCGCCATTGGGGCTGATGCGGATAGGACTTTGCGGATGTTCGGTGAAGCGACCAAATAGTCCTTCCGCCGACCACAAGCGCAGGACGTTGGAGCCTTCATTTTTGCGGTTGCCGAATAGCCAGAGTCTGCCGTTGTGGCGAAGAAAGGTCGGGTCGGTGATACCCGAGGGGGCAGGGATATCGAGCGCGATTGGCGCGCCGAGTTTTGCGCCACTCGCCTCCAACGGGTAAACCATCGGCGGCGACCAGTCGGCGATTTCTGGCACGCAATACTGGCGGTCAGCTTCTTCGACGACCGAAGGGTAGCTGTGATGGCCAACTGCTTCGTTCAATTTAGTCGCGTCTTCTGGCCCGATATGCAGCAACGCCCCGCGTCCGCTATTTGCCTCTAAGGCTTCAACGAGCAGCCCGCCATCCGGTGCGAAGAACGGGTCGGCGAGGAAAGTGTAGCCCGCTGGGGTTTCTAAGTTGTCCCAGCTGCTAAGCGCTGGAAAGGGCTTGGAGGAAGTTGCCAGTTCAAGCGCGCTGTCATGCGGTTCAATTACTGCAACGCGCCAGTTTTTCTCGGCGAGCAAGCCATAAGCGATGCGCTTTGCGAAGATCCAGCTAGTGCGCATCACATGCTTAGCCACGGTCCAGTTGCTCGGCAGGCGGTAGTTTTTGCCATTGCAGGCTTTGGGAATCGTCACACCCGACAACGCGTTGGCAATCGCCTGATTCAACAACAAAGGCGAATGGCGAAACGATTCCATCAACGTCGCGCGCCAGCTGTGCGGCATCACCCGCGTTTCGGCAAAGGCAAGCACGTCACCGGCATCGAGCTTGTTCGAAATGCTCTGGATCATCTGCCCCATCATCGGGGCTTTATTGGCCATTTCATAGAAACCGGCCGGGCGTCCGCGATAATGATCGGGATCGCCGTGATGATAGGACAAGATCGGCATCGACACACCCTCTGGCACGCGCATGAGCCCCATGCCGAATTTTAGCACCGCGACAGCACCGCTGTTGCTAATCGCCTCGGCAATATCCGCAGGCAGCCGCTGCCAATTGCCATCCCACTCGCTGTCGAAACTGTGCGCCTCGACCAGCCGCCCGTCAATGTCATCCAGCGGCACTTGCGCGGTCAATGCGTTGCGCACGCTTAGCGTATTCAGCACATAATAGAGGAAATGCCGCCCATATTGGCGCTTCAATCGGGTGTTATTGCAGGCAAACACGGTGATTTTGTCATCGGCGGGCAAAGTCGCCAAAGCACGGCGTTGCCATTCATGCACGGTCAAACCATCGGTAATCAGGATGAAGTGTCTGATCATACAGGGGATATTTCCATAATCTTTATCATAGCGGCATTGACCTTTTCAACCGCGTAAATCTCTCGCACACGCGTGCTCGATGCGTGCCCCATGCGTACGCGCATAGCGGCGTCATTGCCAAGCTGCTCCATGGCCGATGCCAGCGCAGCCGGGTCATAGGGCTGC
>JBEBKE010000135.1:0-6329 GCA_040079555.1 Sphingorhabdus sp.
TGGATTGCGCAGGATACTGGCGGTGCCATTCGCGGCGCGAACCGTGTTGATACATTTTGGGGCGCTGGCGCTCGCGCGGTGGCGATTGCAGGCGGCATGTCGGCTCGCGGCAGCGCGTTGTTGTTCCTGCCAAAGGCCAGCGTTGCGCGATTGATCCCGACGCCATAATGGCACGCCGCCTTGCTCCAGAGGAAAAAGCCCTTTGGGGGAAGGTGATGGCGACGGTGAAGCCGTTGGCGCCTGCGCGGATTGTTGCCGAACCTGTTCCGACAAAAGTCGCGGCACCAAAAGTCACGCCACCCAAAGCGGTGGTGCGAAAAAAGCTGGAGCCGCCGAAATTAGTGGCGACGCCCGTCAAGCCGCCAGTTCAAAACACCCTCGATTCCACCTGGGATCGCCGCATCCACAAAGGCGCGATTGTGCCGGACATCAGCGTCGATCTGCACGAAACAAACCTGTCGGGGGCCTATGCTCGGCTGGACAACGCGCTGGAGCAGGCGATCCATCAAAAGCTTCGCGTGGTGTTGCTGGTCACTGGCAAGCCCCGCGAGCATGATCGGGCGAGTGGGCAAGGACGCGGGGCTATTGCGGCGGTGGTGCGCGACTGGCTGGCTTCGTCGCGGCACGCCAGTTCGATATCGGCTGTCCGCAATGCGCATCCGCGTCATGGTGGGGCAGGGGCGCTTTATATTGTTTTGAAGCGTTAAAACTACCGTCGCCCCAGCGAAGGCTGGGGCCCATCACGTCTCGCCACTAAGCGCCGCGTTAGCGGGATAGGCGAGATAGGCACCAGCCTTCGCTGGTGCGACGGACTATTTCGAGAAAATCGTCTCAATCAGTCGCCGATAAATCTCGGTCAGCGTCTCCAAATCCGCCACCGAAACCGCCTCGTCCAGCTTGTGCATCGTCGCGTTGCACAGGCCAAATTCAACCACAGGGCAAATTTTCGACAAAAACCGAGCATCCGATGTGCCGCCTGTCGTGGAGGCTTCGGGGGCGATGCCGGTCACATTTGCGACGACAGCAGCCACGGCTTCGCTCAGTTCGCCCGGCGGGGTCAGAAATGCTTCGCCAGAAATCATCGCTTTCAGGCGCCCGCGTGGCTCGACAATCTCGCGGATACGTTCAATCAACTTTTCGCCGCTATGCAGATCGTTGAACCGGATCGACAGCCGCGCCTCGGCTTTGGCAGGGATCACATTGGTCGCGGGATTGCCGACATGGATGTCGGTGACTTCGATATTGCTGGGCTGAAAAAATTCTGTGCCTTCGTCCAAAACAATGGCGTCGATTTCAGACATAACCGAAACCAGTTTCGGGATCGGATTGTCAGCCAGATGCGGATAGGCGACATGGCCCTGCGCGCCATCAACGGTGATCCACATATTCACCGATCCGCGCCGCCCTACCTTCATCATATCGCCCAGCCGGTTGACGCTGGTGGGTTCGCCGACAAGGCATAGATCGGGGATGCTGTCGCGTGCCTGCATGTGCTCGATCAACGCGCGCGTGCCGTGGATGGCGGGGCCCTCTTCATCGCCAGTGATGATGAAGCTGATTATCCCTGCGTCTCCCGGAATGTTTTCCACAGCCGCAACAAACGCGGCGATGCTGCCTTTCATATCGACAGCGCCGCGCCCGTAGAGCAAGTCACCGCGAATTTCCGGCGCAAACGGTGCGCTGTGCCAGCCACTGCCGGGCGGTACGACATCGACATGCCCTGCAAAGGCGAAGTGCCGCCCATTTTGTCCACGGATCGCAAACAGGTTTTCCACAGGGCCGCCATGTGCTGGGTCGAGGTCGTCCGCACCAGATATGAAGCGTTCGACTGTAAAGCCCAGCGGGCGCAGCATAGCCTCTAGCGTGTCAAAAACATTGCCGGTCGCAGGGGTAACGCTTTCGCAAGCGATCAAGGCGGTGGCATGGGTCAGGGCGCGATTTTCTGGCATATCGTTCGCATGGCAATGTCGCTATGCTTTGTCCATATTTTCCAGTGGAGCCGATGATGCCAAAACTTGATCTTGATGCCATTCCGCAATCCAACGACACAGGCTATCCAGCGCCGTTTAACGAAGCGGTGCAGGGGCGTTGGTGGCGCAGGCTGGCGCCGGTTATTGGCCTGACACAAATGGGCGCGAGCCATGTTGTGTTGAAACCAGGCGCTTGGTCATCACAGCGGCACTGGCATATTGGCGAGGATGAGCTGGTGGTGATGCTATTTGGCGAGGCGGTATTGGTTGAGGATGAGGGCGAGACGGTGCTGCGCGCAGGTGATGTGGTTGGCTGGGCGGCGGGCGTCGCGAACGGGCATAAGATCGAGAACCGCAGTGACGGTGATTGCGTCTTTGTCGCGATCAGCGCGGGGGATCGGTCAACGGGTGGCGGTTATTCGGACATTGATATGATGTTTGGGGACGACGGCTATTTCCATAAAGATGGCACGCCCTATCCGGCGACGAGGTTGAAATAGAAGCCAGGTTTGAATGTTACCGTTAGCCCTGAGCCCGTCGAAGGGCGTTTCTCAGATGTTGCGTTGCGCCTTGGGACGCCCTTCGACAGGCTCAGGGCTAACGGTTTTATTTTAACTGCCCTAAATCACTCCGCCGCCTCGCTTTCGTACTTCTCAATCACCCACTCTTCATCCGCCGCACCCTGAAACCATTCCTGCATCCACGGATGGGCCATCATTGCCTCGACATAGGCTGCGGCAAAACCGGGTAGAGTGAAGCCATAGGTCACAAACCGCGTGACAATTGGCGCGAACATGATGTCGGCGGCGCTGAAGGTGCCGAACAGATACGGCCCCTCTTTGCCAAAACGCGCGCGGGCCTCGGCCCATAATTGCAATATCCGCAGCGCGTCGGCGCGGCATTCGTCGCTGATCGTCACGTCTGTGTAAGTCTTGCGCAAATTCATGGGGCATTCGCGGCGCAGCGGCAGATAGCCCGAGTGCATTTCCGCCGCCATCGCGCGTGCCATGCCGCGTGCAGCGTCGTCCTTTGGCCAATAACGCTCGCGGCCCACTTTGTCGGACAGATAGTCGAGGATTGCAAAGCTATCCCAGACCACGGCTTCGCCATCCCACAAGATCGGCACCTTGCCCGACGATGGCGCAAGATCCTCTTCGCGTTTGCGTTCATCCCAGCCATCATCGAACAATGGCACAGCCATTTCGTCAAATGCTAGCCCGGATTGCTTCACCGCCAGCCAGCCGCGCAACGACCAGCTGGAATAGGCTTTGTTACCGATGATGAGTTTCATGGTCATGATTGCACAGCTTCTAACACCGCATCGCGCAAATCATCAATCCCGCCGCGTTTTTCAGCTGAGGTGACGCTGATAAACGGGAAGGCGGCGGTGTGTTTGCGCAAGGCTTCTAGCGTTGCGACTTCAACAGCGGCCAAATCGCTCGCCTTGATCTTGTCGGTTTTGGTCAGTACAACGCGATAGCTGACGGCGGCTGCGTCCAGCATTTTCATCACTTCGGTATCAACCTCTTTGATTCCATGCCGCGCATCGACCAGCACAAATGTGCGTTTCAGCACCGCCCGCCCGCGCAGATAATCATTCACCAGATAGCGCCATTTTTGCACCGTTTTGATTGGCGCCTTGGCATAGCCATAGCCGGGCATGTCGCAAATGCGGAACAAAGGCGGCTCGCCCACGTCAAAGAAGTTCAGCTCTTGCGTCCGACCCGGCGTGTTCGACGCGCGCGCTAATCCGTTGCGGTTGACCAGCGCATTTATCAGGCTGGATTTGCCGACATTTGACCGACCGGCAAAGGCAATTTCGGGCACGCTGGCATCGGGCAGAAACTGCAAATCCGGTGCGGATTTCAGGAAATTGACCGGTCCTGAGAAAATTTTTCTGTCCATGCTGCACCTAAATAAAAATACGTCGCTCCAGCGCAGGCTGGAGCCTATCACGATCATCGGCATAATCTATCGTCGCGTCATACGGACCGACGCCATAGGCCCCAGCCTATGCTGGGGCGACGTGGCCTTTGATCTAAGCTTAAGCCTTAGCCTTTTCCGCCTGCTGCTTCAAAACAGGATGTTTTGAATACAACCATTTCTGCTGCGCAATCGACAACAGGTTGGATACGACCCAATATAGCTGCAACCCTGCCGCAAATGGCGCCATTACGAACATCAGGAACCACGGCATGATGCCCATGACCTGTTTCTGCACTTCATCCATCGGTGCAGGGTTCAAACGCTGCATCAACCACATCGTCACACCAACCAAGATTGGCAGCACGCCGATGGCGAGGAATCCGGGCGGGGTGAACGGCAGCAATCCGAAGAGGTTTAGCGGGGTTAACGGATCCGGAGCTGACAAATCCTTGAGCCACAAAGCGAATGGCTGATGCCGCATTTCGACCGTCAGCATCAGGATTTTATACAAAGCAAAAAAGATCGGAATTTGCAGGATGATCGGCAAGCAACCCGCCATAGGATTAACTTTTTCCTCTTGATACAGCTTCATCATTTCCTGCTGCAGCTTCGGCTTGTCGTCCTTGTAACGTTCTTGCAGCGCTTTCATTTTGGGCTGCAGAACGCGCATCCCCGCCATTGACGCAAATTGCTTTTGCGCCACAGGATACATGATCCCGCGCACGATGAGTGTCAGTGCGATGATCGCGACGCCGAAATTGCCGAACACACCAAACAGCCACAACAGGACCGTCAGGAACGGAATGGCGATGAACCAGAACCAGCCCCAATCGATCGAATAATCGAGATAGGGGATGCCCAGTTCCTTCGTATATGTGCGCAGTTCCTGAAACTCCTTCGCGCCGGCGAATAGCCGAGAGGTTTGCGTGAAGGTCTTGCCCGCCGCAACCGCTGATAGCTTAGCATTGTGGATATGCGCCCAGTTATAGCCGTCTTGTGATTTAAAGTCGGCCTTTACTGGCACTTTCTGATCGGGGATCAGGGCGGCTAACCAATATTTGTCTGTCAGGCCGTTCCAGCCACCTGTGGTGGGGAAGGACACAGTGCCCTCGGGCGCTTCTGCGACTTGATCATAGCCCCAATCATAATTGGGTTTATTGTCAAAGACGCCGATGGGGCCGATGTGGATTTGGGTAAAGATCGATCCACCTTTAGTCGCGTCCGCAGGCTTGCCTTTGCGGCTGATGATACCGAACGGTGCGATATTGGCGGTTGGCAGGGCAGCGGCATTGGTAAAACGTTGCTCCGCCGACAGCATATAATGCGCATCAATCGACAGTTTGATTTCAAACAGCTGGCCCTCTGGATTGCTCCAGCTGAGTGTGACCGGCGCTGTTGGCGTCAGTTTTTGCGCGCTTGCGGTCCAGACGGTTTTGTCGGTCGGCAATGTTGCGCCATTGCCCGTCCAGCCAAAACGCGCGAAATACGCCTTTGCTGTGCCCGATGGCGCAAACAAACGCACGGGCGCCGATTTTTTGGAAAGCTCCTCTGTGTGCGTCAACATGACCAGATCGTCGATGCGACCGCCTTCAAGGTTGATTGAACCCTTCAGCTTTGGCGTTTCAATTGCGACGCGTCCTGACGCGGTCAGAGCTGCGTCCAACGGCACGGCCTTGGTCTCGGCTTGCGCCGCGCTGATTGGAACGCCATCGGCATTGCCGCCTTCAACGGTTTTCGTCGCACTCACCACTGGCTTTGGCGGGGCAGGGAAGAAATAGTCGGAGATATAGGGCCAACCAAACAGGATTACGCCTGTCAGCAACACTGCCATGATGATATTACGCCGGTCTTCCACGTGTGTATTTCCCTGCTTATTCAATGTGTAAAGGGATTATGGTACGGGATCATGTCCGCACCCACCCCATGGTTGGCAGCGCATTAGCCGTTTCAGTGTCAGCCAGCCACCCTTAATCGCGCCATATTTTTGCAACGCGGTAATCGCATAGGCCGAACAGCTTGGGCTATAACGACAAGTCGGCGGTAGGATACGCGAAGGCCCCAATTGCCAGCCGCGCGCGATAAGGATGAAGAGCTTAGCGATCATGCCGCTGACTTGGTCAACGCCTTAGTCATCTCAGCACGCAGCGCACCAAAATCGCGTTCGATCCCGCCATCGCGGCCAATCAATATGTGGTCCGCCCCGGATCTGCCCAGTTCGCCCAGCATTTCCATTGCCAGTTCGCGAAACCGCCGCCGCATGCGGTTGCGGATCACAGCATTGCCGACCTTTTTGGTAATCGTAATGCCCAGCCTTTTGGTCGGATCGTCATCGCGCCTGTCGAAAACGAGCAAAACAAAACCGGGAGTTGCATAGCGCTTCCCCCGGTTGGCGGCCAGAAAGTCTGACCGTTTTGTAATGACGCTATAACCGCG
>JBEBKE010000136.1:0-6307 GCA_040079555.1 Sphingorhabdus sp.
CAAATCCAGCGCTTCTTCGCCCAGCGACCCCGGAATAATCATCACGGGGCAAGGCAATGCGCCGGCATTATTCCCCGTGAAATGCGCCACCAACGGCCCCGGCATACCCTGCGCAGCTGCGCCCAAGACCAATGCTGCAATCTCGGGATGTTCATCGAGCATCGCCTTTACCACATCGCCGCCATCGCCTTTTTTCACGGTAATCAGCGGTTGTAGACCCAGTTCGTCAAATATCGTGCCAGCGGCAGCGGCAACAAGCTCCTCGGCTTTCTCGCGCGCCTCGGCCTCCATTGTCGCCTGAACGCCGCCCCAGGCAACGAAATCGGATTGCTCGACCAGCGACAATATGTGCAGCGCACCGCCGGTTTTCGCGGCACGGCGCGCAGCAAAGCGCAACGCCAAACGCGCCTCTGCACTTTCATCAATAACGACCAGATATGTGCGCATGTTACGCCGTCCCCCGATGGCCCAAATGGCGTGAATAGCGATGTCCTGCGTCAATAACCAATAAAGCGCAAGCATAAGCGGCTTGACGCTGGGGAAACCAAACCCTTATGCGGCAAAGCACCGGTATAAATTCAGACAGGATCATCCATGCCAACCGAGCTAAAAATGCCAGCACTTTCCCCGACGATGGAGGAGGGCACATTGGCCCGTTGGTTGGTGAAAGTGGGTGATAGCGTGTCGTCGGGCGATTTGCTGGCCGAGATTGAGACAGACAAAGCGACGATGGAATTTGAAGCGATCGACGAAGGGATCGTCACAGAGATTCTGGTGGCCGAAGGCACCGACGGCGTGAAGGTTGGTACCGTGATTGCGGTGATCCAGGGTGAGGACGATGATGCCGCGCCTGCTCCAAAGGCTGCTGCTGCGCCAGCGCCGAAGGCTGAAACGTCTGCACCACCCCCTGCCGCGCCCGCTGCCACACCGGCACCGGCTAAATCATCGGGCGACCGCGTCATCGCCAGCCCGCTCGCCAAAAGGATCGCAGCGGATAAAGGCATCGATCTGACTGGATTGACCGGAACCGGCCCCAATGGGCGGATTGTAAAGGCCGATGTTGAAGGCGCCAAAACAGGCTCAGCACCGGCTGCTGTCGCCGCAACGACAGCGGTAGCCGCTGCCGCTGCCGCAGCGCCGACCCCGACACCGGTCGCTGCTATCGACACCGACATCCCGCACGAAGTCATCAAGCTCAGCAACATGCGCAAAACGATTGCGCGCCGCTTGACCGAATCCAAGCAAAACGTGCCGCACATCTACCTGACCGTCGATATTCGCCTCGATGCTTTGCTGAAACTGCGTGGCGAATTGAACGCGTCGCTGGAAAACCGCGGCATTAAGCTGTCGGTCAACGATATGCTCATCAAGGCCCTCGGCGTGGCGCTGCGCGAAGTGCCGGCGTGCAATGTCAGCTTTGCGGGTGACAATATGCTGCAATATAGCCGCAGCGACATCAGCGTCGCGGTGAGTATTCCGGGTGGCCTGATCACCCCGATCATCACCGATGCGGGCAACAAAAGCATCTCGGCGATCTCCACCGAAATGGCGACGCTGGCGGCCAAGGCTAAGGACGGCAAGCTGCAACCACATGAGTTCCAAGGCGGTACGGCGTCATTATCCAACATGGGGATGATGGGCATCAAACAATTCGACGCCGTCATCAACCCGCCGCAAGCAATGATCATGGCCATCGGCGCAGGGGAGAAGCGGCCCTATGTCGTCGATGACGCGCTGGCGATTGCAACAGTAATGTCGGCGACGGGCTCGTTCGACCATCGCGCAATTGACGGCGCGGATGGGGCGATGTTGATGAAGGTGTTCAAGGAACTGGTGGAGAAGCCTTTGGGGTTGGTGGCTTGAGAGATGAAGCAATTTTTTAGTAAGCTCTCTATCAGTATAATTAGTGGAATGGCGCTATTATTGATTGGGTTTTCGATCAATAATTGGCTAAATAGTAGTCTGCGTAAGGTGGACTATCAAATTAACACAGCTGCAACGTCATTTAGCAAGGAAGAACTTGACGCCGTTCTAAAAATGGCAAAATCAAAAAAATCCTATGCAAAGATTGCACTTATTACTGTCGAAAATTCTGGAGAAAAAACCTTAAAGAATGTTGAATTTACAATTCGACCTACAATAAGTGACGATCCGTCGAAGTTTTACGGGTTCGGCTTGGCAGCGACAGACGGTGGAGAGATGTTATCGCCCAGTATGATAGGATATGGGGCAGATATCGATGTGAAGTTTCCAATATTGCGTCCAGAACAAAGCGCTACATTGTGGATAGCTCATGTTCCACCGCAAGACTTTCAAATAATTAACAAAAATGACGATATTGAGTTTCATGAAGACCTGAGCTTTTTAGGGCCTGTCAGTGACGGCTTCGACTGGATCGATTATCTTCTGGCATTTTTAATTATTTTTGCGTTCGGAGCGATCGCGGGGGCCATACTAGGCGATAAAGTCAATAAAGAAATGCTCACGAAGGCTGGATACAGTCCAGCCGAAGTTGAAGCTGCATATCTGCGGGCTCAAGCCGATGATAAGGTCAGGAAAGAATGAAGAAATGTTAGATATGAACTACGACCTCATCGTCCTTGGCTCCGGCCCCGGTGGCTATGTTGCTGCCATCCGCGCCGCGCAGCTTGGGCTGAAAACCGCGATTGTTGAGCGGGAGAATCTCGGCGGCATTTGCCTCAACTGGGGGTGCATCCCGACCAAGGCGTTGCTGCGTTCGGCGGAGATATTCCATTATATGCAGCATGCGGGCGATTACGGCTTGGCCGCCGCCAATATCAGCGCGGATATTGACGCGGTGGTCAAACGATCCCGCGGCGTTGCCAAGCAACTGAATCAGGGCGTCACGCATCTGATGAAGAAGAACAAGATCACCGTCCATATGGGCGATGGCAAAATTACCGCGCCCGGAAAGCTGTCCGTCACCAAAGATGGCAAAACCGAAGAACTGACCGCCAAGAACATCATCATCGCCACCGGCGCGCGCGCCCGCGATCTGCCCTTTGCGCCTGCCGATGGAAAGCGCATCTGGACCTATCGCCACGCGATGGTTCCCGCTGAAATGCCAACAAAGCTGCTGGTCATTGGTAGCGGGGCAATCGGTATCGAATTTGCCAGTTTCTACAATGATATGGGCGCGGAAGTGACCGTCGTTGAAATGCTCGACCGCGTTGTGCCTGTCGAGGACGCCGATGTTTCCGCGTTCCTTGAAAGAGCATTGGAAAAGCAGGGTATGACGATCATGACCGGGGCAGGGGTAGAAAGCCTGAAAGCCACCGCGACGGGCGTATCTGCCGCGATCAAGGGTAAGGACGGCAAAGTCGTCAACGGCGAATACAGCCATTGCATCGTCGCCATCGGCATCGTTCCCAACACCGAAAATATCGGCCTAGAAGAACTCGGCATCAAAACCACCAAGGGCCATATCGACACCGACCCGATGTGCCGCACCAATGTGCCGGGGATCTGGGCCATCGGCGACGTGACTGCGCCGCCTTGGTTGGCGCATAAGGCGAGCCATGAAGGCGTGATCGCGGTGGAAGCCATCAACGGCGGCCATCCGCACGCGATGGACCCGCTGAACATCCCGGGCTGCACCTATTGCCACCCGCAGGTCGCCAGCGTCGGCCTGACCGAAGCCAAGGCCAAAGAGGCTGGCTACGAGCTCAAAATCGGCAACTTCCCCTTTATCGGCAACGGCAAAGCCATCGCGTTAGGTGAGGCGGAAGGTTTCATCAAAACCATATTCGACGCCAAAACCGGCGAGTTACTCGGCGCGCATATGGTGGGCGCAGAGGTCACTGAGCTGATCCAGGGCTACACCATCGGCAAAACCGCCGAACTGGTCGAAATCGACTATATGAACACCGTATTCCCGCATCCCACACTCAGCGAGATGATGCACGAGTCAGTGCTGGGCGCCTATGGCAAGATGATCCATATGTAGGCACTCCGCGCTGTAAACTCGTGACATCTTGCGCCTTTTTACGCTTGCATCTTTCCTTCCAAGGCGCACTCTGCCGACTCGGAGATGGGGGGATCAGAAAATGTCGGAGGATAAGGGATTAGCAAAGGGCGCGATTGGCGTCTTTGAATCGGCGATCATGGGCATTGCGGGCACAGCGCCTGCTTACAGCATCGCGGTGACCACGGCCGCGATTGTGGCTGCGGTGGGCGTGTTGTCGGTTGGCAGCATATTATATTGCGGCCTGATCATGTTCGGCATGATGCTGGCCTTCGTCAATCTCAACAAAATGTCGCCTGATGCTGGCGCCAGCTTTGCCTGGGTCAGGGAGGTGTTCGGCCCGACATGGGGCTTTTTCGCAGGCTGGGGGCTGATTGTGGCCTCGGTGGTATTCATGGTTTCGGCGACGATCCCGGCTGCCACATCAACTTTGCTTATTTTCTCACCCGAATTGGTGGAAAGCACCGGTTGGGTGACGTTTACCGCCGCTGTCTGGCTTACCCTCATCACCGCCGTTGTGATGAAAGGGATCAAACAGGCCAGCTATGCGCAGATGATTTTCACGGTCGTCGAAACCGTTATTATCTTCGCGCTGATTATCGCTGCCTTTATCGAATATGGCGGAAAGCCTGCGCATATGCCAAGCTGGGAATGGGTTTCGCCGTTTTCCTTCACGCCTGCCACCTTTGCCACCGGCGCTTTGGTCGCGGTGTTTTTCTATTGGGGCTGGGACGTCACGATGAACTTGGGTGAGGAAACCGTCGATGGCAAACCTCAACCTGCGGGACGCGGTGCATTTTGGGCGATGGTCAATCTGATCCTGTTTTTCATCATCATGCTGATCGTTGTCTTGATCGTACTGACCGATGCAGAGATTGAGGCCGCGAACACCAATGTGCTGTATGCCATTGCTGAAAAGCTGTTCCCGCATCCTTGGGGTTATCTGGCGGTTCTCTCAACCATTCTCAGCACCATCGGGACGATTGAAACGCAGATTTTGTGCTTCACGCGCAGCATGTTTTCGATGTCGCGGGCCAAGATGTTCCATCCCAATTGGGCAAAGATCCACCCGCAATGGCAAACGCCGTGGTTTGCGACGCTGGGCATTTGGGCAATGGGATTGGGCTTGCTCTTCATGTCGTCCTATTTGCCGACAGTCAGCAAGATCCTTGAAAGCTCCATCCTCGCCATCGGTTTGCAGATTTGCTTTTACATGAGCCTCGCGGGTCTTGCGAGCGTCTGGTATTATCGCGGAATGCTGAAAGGAGGCATGAAAGACGCGCTGACGCATGTCATATGGCCGGGGCTGGCGACAGCGTTTATGATCTTCATCGGCGTATATGGCGCGTTGGAGTTTGACCAGTTAACGATGCTCGTCGGTGTCGGCGGTCTGGCTTTGGGCTTTTTGCCGCTACTCCTCGGCCATTTCCGCAACCGTAAAGCGGAATAGCCCCGCGTTTTTCGCTGTCCTACTCTCCGCAATTTTGCCATCACAACGTTAGGCAATTTTGTTGGAGTTTCGGATATGCGTTTTGGTGTGAACTTGGGCGGAAAGCTGCGGCGTTTGGCCGTCGGTGGCGTATGTGCAATCGGGTTAGCCTCGACTCCAGCAATGGCCCAAAATACGGTCATTACCGCCGCGCGGATGATCGACGTTTTAACCGGAAAAATAGTCGAATATCCAGCGATATTTGTCGATGCCGACGGCCGCATCACCAGCATCGTCGACGCGCGGATCGTCAAATGGGGCAGCAACGTTAAACATATCGACCTTGGCGAGCGCACTTTGTTGCCGGGCCTGATCGACATGCACGTTCATCTGGATGGCCCCGCCGATATTGGCGGCTATCGCGGGTTGGAATTTACGGACAGTTTCTGGGGGATGACCGCAGTTGGCAATGCGCAAGCGATGCTGAATGCAGGTTTCACGACTGTCCGCAATGTGGGCGCTGGCAACCGCAACGATATCGGGCTGAAACAGGCGATTGAGAACGGCTATGCAACTGGCCCGCGCATCGTGCCTGCGGGCTATGCGATCGGCGCGACGGGCGGACATTGCGATTCCACATTTTTGCCACCGAGCATGGAAAAAGACGCCAAAGTCGAAGGCATCGCCGATAGCACCGACGAATTGCGCTATCAGGTTCGCCGTCAACGCAAATATGGTGCCGAGGTGATCAAGATTTGCGCCACTGGCGGTGTGTTTTCGCGTAACACTGAACCTGGGCAGCAGCAGCTTTCCGAAGAGCATATGCGCGTTATCGCTGATGAAGCGCACCAATGGGGCATCCGTGTCGCGGCCCACGCCCATGGTGGCGACGG
>JBEBKE010000137.1:0-6272 GCA_040079555.1 Sphingorhabdus sp.
GTCCGGTTGCGTTGCTGGTTTGCATCTGGAGCATTTATCAGGCGGGCGGTATGCGTGATTTCCATACCGAGGCTCTGCTGGCCCTTGGCGGTGTGATTACGGTCATACCTTTATTGCTTTTTGCCACAGCCGCCCGGCGGATGAGCTATACGGCGCTGGGATTTGTCCAATATCTCGCACCCAGCATCGTCTTTATCCTGGGAGCGTTTGTTTATCATGAATCGCTGGATACAACCAAGCTTGCTTGTTTCGGGCTGATCTGGACGGCGATTGCGATATTCAGCTTTGATGCGTATCGGCGGATGCGAGCCGGGGTGGTTGGCGGGTAGTGTTTTCCGAGGGCGTTGTGCCAATTATTTCACGCAAAGGCGCAAAGGAAAATAAGGGCGTAGTCCTTCATCTCAATCTCAACCACGCATAAGCGCAAGCCACATTTACTGGCTGCGCCGCCTCCTTATTTCTCTTTGCGCCTTTGCGTGCAACAGATGGCACGACCCTTCAGCCGACAAACCGCCAACTCAGTTGCTCACCAGCATGAAATGGCACCACCGGTGTTCCGGCGCAATCGATGGTGTCGGGCGCTGTAAATGGCGCTTTTCGCAAAGTGACCGTGTCTTCATTCACCGGTAGCCGGTAGAATTCGGGGCCGTGCAGCGAGGCAAAGCCTTCGAATTTATTCAGCGCATTTTCCGCTTCAAACACCGCGATATAGCTTTCGAGCGCATAAGGTGCGTTGAAAATTCCTGCACAGCCACAGGCGGTTTCCTTGGCTGAAACGGCATGCGGCGCACTGTCGGTGCCGAGGAAAAATTTGGGATTGCCCGATGTTGCGGCGGCACGCAGTGCCAGCCGGTGCAGCTCCCGCTTGGCGACGGGCAAGCAATAGGCATGCGGGCGGATGCCGCCTGCGAACATCGCATTGCGGTTGATATGCAGATGCTGCGGCGTGATGGTCGCGGCGACATGGGGGCCAGCGGCGGTTACGAAATCGACCGCGTCTTTGGTGGTGATATGTTCAACGACGATGCGCAATTCGGGAAAGTCGCGGACAACATTTTCCAGCGTGCGTTCGATAAACACCTTTTCGCGGTCAAAAATATCGACTGATGGGTCGGTAACTTCGCCATGGATCAACAACGGCATGTCGATCGCCTGCATGCGTTCCAGCACGCTGCGTATATTGGCAACGTCAGTTACCCCATGCGCGCTGCCGGTGGTGGCGTGGGCAGGGTAAAGCTTCGCCGCTGTAAACACGCATTCGGCAAAACCGTTCGCGATTTCATCGGGGTCGAGTGCATCGGTTAGGTAGCAAGTGATAAGCGGTTCAAACGCCACACCCGCTGGTACGGCGGCCAGTATTCGTTCGCGGTAAGCGCGTCCGGCCTCAACGGTGGTGACGGGCGGCGACAAGTTTGGCATCACTATCGCCCGCGCAAATTGTCGCGCGGTGTGCGCCACAACCCCCTGTAACATTGCGCCATCGCGCAGGTGAACATGCCAGTCATCGGGGCGGCGGATCGTCAAGCTGTCGGTCATGGCTTCCCTTTAGCCGCCACTGACCCTATCTGTCACCTATGTCTGCACCCCGATTATTCGACCGATCTGTCATCCGCCTGTCCCCGACCGAAGACGCTGAGGACGTGCGCGGATTTTTGCAAGGGTTGGTCACGCAAGATACCAAAGCCGACCTACCGCTTTGGGGCGGGCTGTTGACGCCGCAAGGAAAGGCGCTGTTCGATTTTTTCTTATGGGCAGATGAAGCCGGTGTGTTGATCGACTGCGAGGCCGACCAAGTCGAGGCGCTGGTACGGCGATTGTCGATGTATCGGCTGCGCCGTAAAATTACGATTTCGGTCGATACGACGCTGGGCGTGTTTTGGGCGATGGCGGCGGAGCAAGGCGTGGCCGACCCAAGACTCGCCGTGCTCGGCGTTCGCTGGCTTGCCCCTGTCGCCGGCGACGATGCCGATGTCAGTGCGTTCTATCGCAACCACCGGCTGTCGCTGGGCGTGACCGAGGGCGTCGCCGAATTGGGCAGCGATGCCACGTTATGGTTGGAGGCAAATGCAGCAGAACTGAACGGCGTGTCTTTCACCAAAGGCTGTTATGTTGGCCAAGAAAACACCGCACGAATGAACTGGCGGCAAAAGGTCAACCGGCGGTTGTTGGTGGTCCCGATTGGGCAAGCCGACCACAAAAGGCTGCGCATCGCTTATCCTGATTTGGGCCTTGCCGTGGTACAGGCGCGGGTGGAGGATGTGCCGATTGACGCTTGGCCAGCCTGGCTTCGTTCAGCAATCAGCCAGCCTGATGATGGCAACAGCGACGCATGATAGCCTCTTTGCTTTTCGCCGCCGCACTGGCCGTTGCTCCCTCCGCCGACGATCCTGAACGTCAGGAAAATTATGAAACGATGCTGTCTTGCGCGGCATTCCATACGATAGAGGCAACGCGTAGCGATGGCGGTGCGGTCGAATCGCAACAGGCAGTGGCGTATGATTTTGCGAAGTCTGCCGTCGCCTTTGCGCCGGATAAGCGCACCGAAACAACCAATGCGGACCTTGGAAAGTTGCTGGGCGTCTTCCGCGAAAAACTTGATACCGGGGATGTTCGCGAAATGGCCGAGGATTGGACTGATTTGGGCAGCGCCTGTCGGCGGCTATATCCGGTAAGAGACGAGGTGGGTAAGACGGAGACCGAGACCACAGAGTCGCAATAGGCTCCGCTGCCCTGCACATCATCTGCACAACAACACCCTGCGCTCTGCACCGCGCTAACCGCATGCCCTCCACATAGCCGTTCTACTCCCAAGCCATCATGGCAACGGGAGTATAAAAATGGATTCTATCATCGGGCTGCGCGGAAGTTTTTGGCGTAAAGCTCTTTCCGCAGGTATTTTGGTCATTCTGGCTGACGTCTTGCTGTTTGATAAGCCGGTCGGTGGATCGATCATCGGTTTGTTTATGGCCGCATGGGCGGGGCTTAGCTTTGCGGTGCACCGCGCAGGGTGGCGCAATATCTGGTCCCTGACAGCCTTTGGCTTAGCCACAGGTTTTGCAGCGGTGATGACGTACGACCCCAGCTTTCTGGGCTTCGTCATGTTCCTCGGCACGCTGACTCTCGCCGTTCTACTGACGCGGATCAAAGGCGTGGGCGATGGTTGGTATTGGTTCAAACGGCTGGCATTCCACGCGATCGCCACGCCCTTTACGCCGTTGTTCGATCTCAACCGATTGGCCGAGGCGCGGCGTAGGCCGGGTGTCCGGCGTTCGGTATCGTCTTGGTTGCCCAATCTGATATTGCCGGTGATCGGGACATTGTTGTTCGTTGCCTTGTTTGCGATGGCAAACCCCATCATCTCCGGCTTTCTGGATACTATTCAGATTGGCAGCTTGACAGAAAATGACATTGCACGCGTCATCTTCTGGGGCCTGATCTTTGTCGCGGTCTGGGCCAGTCTGCGTCCTTTGCGGCCAAAGAAAATGTTTAACCGGTTGGCAGAAAGCGAGCCCGGGCGGATTGCGGGGGTCACAATCGCCTCGGTCACATTATCCCTGATTATCTTTAACCTGCTGTTTGCGCTGCAAAACGGGATGGACCTGATTTACATCTGGGGTGACGTTCGGCTTCCGCAAGAATTCACGCTCGCTGAATATGCGCATCGTGGTGCTTATCCGTTAATCATCACCGCTTTGCTAGCCGGTCTGTTCGTGTTGATGACCACGCACCCACGTTCTGAATTGGCGGGGAATAAACTCATTCGCTGGCTGATCATCATCTGGATCGCGCAAAACCTGTTTCTGGTGGCCTCAACAGTGGAGCGGACATTGCTGTATATCGAAAGTTACTCACTGACCGAGCTACGCATTTCGGCTCTGCTGTGGATGGGGCTGGTTGCGGTCGGGTTGGTGCTAGTCACATGGCGGATGCTGCGCGGGAACAGTCTGGCGTGGCTGGTCAACGGCAATGTGTTGGCCGCGTTTATCACATTGTCAGCCTGCACTATCGTCGATCTGGGTGCGACGGCGGCGACATGGAATGTGCGCCATGCCCGCGAAGTGGGCGGCGAAGGTGTGCACCTTGACCTATGCTATTTGAACCAGTTGGAGGGTTCATCGCTGACTGCGCTCGCTAGCCTAGAGCAGCGGCCTAAACTGGACCCTGCATTCCTTCAGCGCGTGATCTTAGTGCGCCAAGAGGTACAGAAACGAATTGCTTTGCGCCAAAAGGAAAAGGGCGGCTGGGATTGGCGCGATGCGCAGCGGATGGACGCGCTGAACGGCCAAAAGCTGAAACGTCTTAGCATCCCAAAGGGCTATTATGTCGACTGTGACGGCCATCTGCGCCCGAATGGCGAACGCTATTCAGAGGATGCAAATTATGCGCGCTGAACTTGTCCCCTTGCCGCCGATTACCTTTCGCTCGTGGGACCGCGAACCGAAAGCGATTGACGAACGCCGGTTGCGCAGGGAAAACACATCTATGGCCAAAACCGTTCTGATTGTTGATGACGACCCGCATATCCGCGAAGTATTGGCCTTTGCCCTCGACAAGGCGGGAATGGTCAGCCGAGCGGCGGAGGATGGCGAGGCGGCACTTGCGGCGGTGGCGCATCAGCGGCCTGATCTGGTGATCCTCGACATCAACATGCCGAAAATGGACGGGCTTGAGGTCTGCCGCCGCTTGCGGAGCGAGAGCGACATTCCGATCCTGTTTCTCTCCTCGCGTGATGATGAGATTGACCGGGTACTGGGCATCGAGCTGGGGGCGGATGACTATGTGGTCAAACCGTTCTCCCCGCGCGAAGTGGTGGCGCGGGTCACCGCGATACTGCGGCGTAGTGCGGGGAAGCCGCTGGCAACGCCGGATGAAATGCCGTCGCTGGACTACAACAGCCTCAGCCTTGATCTCGAAGGTTGGCGAGCCAAATGGCGCGGCGTTGATGTTGCGCTGACTGTCACCGAATTTGGAATGTTGCGCGCGCTGGCCAGTGCGCCGGGGCGGGTGCTCAGCCGCGATAATCTGATCGACCAACTTCACGGTCCGGGCTTTGCCGTGACTGATCGCACCATCGACAGCCACATCCGCAATTTGCGCGGTAAATTTGCCAAGGCCGGTTGCGACGACCTTATCGAGACGCGCGCCGGGTTGGGCTATAGTATCGGCAATTGCGGCGGACCGGGATGATCGCTTCAATCAAGGCGGTGCTGAAACAGCATTGGCCAAAGCTGCGGTTGCGCACGATATTGTTGGGGGTCTTGCTGTTCGTCGCTGGGCTGCCGGGTGTCGGCGCGATTTTCCTGCGCGTCTACGAAAACACTTTGGTGCGTCAGACCGAGGCCGAGTTGGTCGCGCAAGGGGCGACTTTGGTTGCTGCTGCCGGTGGACGCTTTCCGAAAGCCGATCCTAAACCTGATCCAAACATGGTAAAAGAATGGAGCCGTTCGGCGGAATATACCGAGGACCGGCCCAATGATTATTATTTGCCCGAACCGCCTGCGCTCGATCTAAGCCGTGACAGCATATTGCCAGAACGGCCAGCGCCTGTTGCGCTAACAGCGCCAGTCGCGGCTAAATCTCAAGCAATGGCGGCGGACCTCAGGCCGATTCTAGAGCAGACTCAGCGGACAACCTTAGCCTCAATCCTGTTGGTCGATGCCAATGGCACGGTTCTCAATGGTCGCTGGAAAGGGCAAAGCTATGCCACCTTACCAGAGGTGAAGGCCGCGCTTGCAGGACGCAAGACGATGGTCCTGCGCAACAATGCTAGCTATCAGCCACAAAGCCTATTCATCTGGCTGTCCCGCGCCTCTGCACTCCGCATCCACCATGCGCGGCCAATCATCATCGACGGGAGGGTCGAGGGCGTTGTTCTCCTATCCCGATCAAGCCGGGCATTGTTCAAAGGTCTGTATCAGGATTGGGGCAAAATCACGCTTGGCATCGCGCTGATCTTTGCAACCTTGGTGTTCCTCAGCCTGCTGCTCCACCGCGCCATTGCTAAACCGATTGAGGCGCTAAGCGTTGCCACGCGGCATGTCGCGGTCGGGCAAGGGCAAGTGCCCGATGTGCCGACAACAGCGGCGATAGAGATACAGGCACTGTACGAAGATTTCGCCGTGATGGCCGAGGCGATCAGCCGCCGGTCGCGCTATCTGCGCGATTTTGCCGCCGCGCTTAGCCATGAATTCAAAACGCCCTTGGCGGGAATTCGGGGCGCGATTGAGCTGCTTGAGGATCATCACGGGCGGATGAGCGATGATGAACGTAAC
>JBEBKE010000138.1:0-6235 GCA_040079555.1 Sphingorhabdus sp.
TGCCGACCGAATTTGTTTCGGAAAATTCGGCAATCAGCTTCAACGTTCTGCTCAACTATTTGATCGACTTCAAAAATGTCGGTCTGGGCGGCTTGAAGACTGACTATGCAGGTACCGCATCTTACTTCGGTGCAGGTCTGGGTACTAGCTTCCCGCGCTGGAAGGGCAACATCAACATGACCTGGAAGCTGGATGACAATCTCAGCTTTGACACACGCGCACGCTACATCCACAAGATGGAAAACCGCGCTGCTCGCCAGTTTGTTGGTGAAACCTTCACTGGACCGGGTGCGGCATGGTATTTCGACTTTGGCATGGAAGCTAATGTCGACGCCTTCACCTTCCGTCTCGGCCTGAACAACGCGTTTGACCGTCAGCCGGAAACCTATGCACCAAACGTGCAGTCGGGTACCGATCCGTCGCTGTATGACGTGCTTGGCCGCCGCGCTTATGTGTCGGTACGCCTGCGCTACTGATCAGCGAAACAAAAATAAGGAAAGGGCGGGACTGGTTTCCCGCCCTTTTTCTGTCTAGGATAGACGAATGAAAACACAGGAGCGGATGCGTGCAGCCCATGCGGCTGTCCAAAAGGGTGATTTGAAAGCGGCCGTCGTTCAGGCAGAGTCCGCGCTGAAAGCACTCCCCAGAGACGCTAAAATTCTGCAATTTCTTGGTGTCGTCAGCTGCCAAACTGGTGCGTTGGAAAAAGGGGCCGAATATCTACGGCGGGCAATTGCCGCCCCTGCTGGTGACACCATAGACAACAGGATCAATCTGGCGAAGGCACTGTCCGAACTTGGCGCGTGGGACGAAGCACTGAAAATTTGCCATCCGGACTCCGGAGAGGCTGCACATGATTTGCAACGGATGCATGCCGACCTGTTGAAGGCACAAGGGCGGCCAACCGAGGCTATGTGGGCCTATGAGCGGCTGGTTCACGAACGGCCCGATAGTTTTGAAGCCTGGAATAATCTGGGCAGCGCCCGAAACGAGACCGGTGATCTTGATGGAGCAATGGAGGCGTTCCAGCGCGCGCGGCAGATCAATCCCGAATCCTCGCTGGTTCACACCAACATCGCAAGGGTTCTGGCTTCGAAAGAACGGCACGAGGATGCCTGCCTGATGCTGGAAAGGGCAGTCATGCTGGCCCCCAATGATTCTGCGCCATTGCTCGAGCTCGGGCGGGCATTGATCAATATCGATCATAGCGAGGCAGGCCTACGGGCGCTGGGCGACGCTGCGCGGCTGAACCCTAAAAATCCCAAAATTTTCATCGAAATCGGCAGGGCATTTACTGATTTATCAGACCAGTTGCAGGCTGAACGAGCCTATAAATTTGCCGTACAGGCTGATCCTTCCTACCCGGCGGGGTATCTCAATCTTGGCATATTGTTTGAAAAGGCGAATCGCTTGGACGAACTGGCTGCCTTGGTCAAAGATGCCAGCCGCATCGGCGTTACCGGTAGCGAAATCGATTATCTACGGGCTTTGGAATTCAGCCGCAAAGGGCAGCATGAAGCCGCACTCAATCTAGCAAAGTCGGTTACAACCAAAGCGATACATCCGGCCACTCTGGCCCAGTTTATCGGACAATTGGCAGACCGGCTTGGGAAAGTTGACGACGCCTATTACGCCTATGAAGATATGAACAACGCCATGGCGCAAAGCGCATTGGGTGTAGGTGTTGATCGCACCGCCTATCAGCGCGGGATTGATCGGTTGAACGAGCAGACAAGCACGGACTGGTATCGTGGATGGTCACCGGCAAGCGTGAAAGCAAATCCGCCCAGCCCGGTCTTTCTTGTGGGCTTCCCCCGCTCCGGCACTACGCTCCTTGATACAATCCTGATGGGCCACAGTGCGACGCACGTGCTGGAGGAAATTCCGATCATCGAAACAATCGCCCAGACTGTAGGTGACCTTGATGTAGTTGCCGGGATGAACGAGGATCACATTGCAGCCATGCGCGATTTGTATTTTTCTGAACTGGAAAATGCATCACGACCGCCGCAGGGCAAATTGATAATCGACAAAAACCCGCTGTCTATGATCCGTATGCCATTGATTCACAGGCTTTTCCCTGACGCCAAGATCATCCTCGCGATGCGTCATCCGTGTGATGTGGTGCTTAGCTGCTATATGCAGAATTTCAAACCGACTGAAACGATGGCTAGTTTCCTCGATCTTGCCAATGCAAGCCGGGCTTATGACCGGATATTTGCCTATTGGGAAAAATGCCGCGAAGTATTGCCTCTGAATGTCCACATGCTGCGTTATGAAGCCATGGTAGAGGATGTCGAAGCGGCCGTCCGTCCGCTGTTCGATTTCCTGGATTTGCCATGGGAAGAAGAGGTGTTAGACCACCAAAAAACGGCCGTTGACCGAGGCTATATCCGAACACCCAGCTACGCGCAGGTTACGGAAAAAGTCTATTCATCCGCCAGCGGCAGGTGGCAGCGATATCGGAAATTTATGAACGAGGCGCTGCCTGTCTTGACCCCATGGATCGATCACTATGGATATTCAGCGGATTGAATTCGTCACGCCCCGTCCGCGTTGACTAGTATACTAGCTTCATGCAGGGTGTAGGCATTTATATGTTAGGAGACAATCGATGGTTTTGACGCTAATGATCGCCGCCCTTTTTGCGTCGGCACCTTCCGCCACAGTTTCTGGCGCATTCGCCGCTGCAGAGTCCGAAGAAAAGCAGATCTGCAAATACCGTCAGAAAACCGGAACCCGGTTTAAGTTCAAAGACTGCCGCACCGCCAAAGAATGGGAGGAAATGGCAGAGAATAACCGTGCCGGGTTGAAAGAAATGACGGATCGTCCCCAGATCGAGATACGCAGGGACTGACTTCTTGTGAAGGTTGACAGACCGCTGCTAAAACTGCCCCGGCGCTATTGTGCCGAGACGCTGGCGGCAGAAGTGATTGCGCTGCCAGATACCGCTTGGCTACCGCACCCCGGTCGAATAGTCGGGAATGACGCCGTTCCGCTAGTGACCCCGGGCGGGGCCATCACCAATGCGTTTGCCGGACCCATGGCTCCTACCGCTCATTTGCAGGCCAGTCCCTACATCATGCGCATTATGGCAGATCTTGGCGCAGTGTGGGGTCGCAGTCGGTTGATGGGGCTGGCGCCTGGCGCCACTGTGCCGGAGCATGTTGATGTCGGCCATTATTGGCGCACACATTTGCGCATTCACATTCCGGTTGTGACCAATTCCGGCGTCGAATTCACTTGCGCAGGCGAAACAGTCCACATGCAGGCTGGAGAATGCTGGATTTTTGATTCTTTCCGCGTTCATGATGTCAGGAATGGGGGAACCCAGAAACGCATTCATTTGGTGCTCGATACCGTTGGCGGCGATATTTTGTGGGATTTGATGCGAGAGGGTGCAGCCAACGGCCGTGATCCGGAAACCGAACGGTTTATTTCGCCTGAATCGCCGCAAGATGTCGAGCTACGCTATGAACAGGTCAACACTCCTGACATTATGTCGGTCTGGGAAGTGCGCTGTCATATCGATTTCCTGCTTTCGATGGCGCCGCAAGGACCGCTGCTGGATGCCACTCGGATATGCCTAGACCGTTTCCAGTTTGAATGGGGCGCGCTTTGGGCCCAATATGGCGCTTCGAGCGTCGCTGCCCCGGCCTATCGTCAGCAGATTCAGCGCATCAGGGGCGAACTTTTACAGGCCGGAGCAGGACGTATCATGCTACCCAATGGCGTGCCGCTAGACCGGGCGATCAATGAACTGATCTTTCTTGCTGCGGTGCCTGCCCCCGCACCGATGCTGGCGGTTGCCCGCTGATCCGATGATCGTTTCGCATCGTCATCACTTCATATTTGTGGCTGTCCCCAAAACAGGAACCCATTCTGTCCGCCAAGCACTACGCGAGCATATGGGACCTGAAGATATGGAGCAGGCGCGGCTGTTTGTTGAAAAACAGTTCCCGATCCCGGAACTGGCAAGACTCGGTCATGGTCATTTGAGTTTCCAGGATGCCCGACCGCATCTGGGCGAAGAGACCTTTGCCGCCTACTTTAAGTTTGCCTTTGTCCGCAATCCGTTTGACCGCTTTGTTTCTTACTGTGCCTTTGCAACTAGCAAGGAAGGTACATTCGAACGAGACCCGCAGCGTGTTATGCGGCATTTTCTATTCACCGCAACACCGCATAACCACATTATTTTCAAGCCGCAATTCACATTCTTATGTGGACCCGACGGTCAATTGCAGGCCGATTATCTGGGCAAGGTGGAAAAGATGCAGGTATCCTATGATAACGTCGCTTACCGGTTAGGAGTCGAAACCACAGCATTGGATCATGCAAATCGCTCACGTCGCGGCGCATATCGGGATTATTATGATCAAGAGCTTATAGATGGCGTTGCGCGCATTTATGCCCGCGACATCGAATTATTCGGCTATGACTATTGAGAGGTAGCAAATGTACACCAATCCGCGCAAAACGACGAGCATCCGCCGTTTGGGCCGCGTCGATATCGCTGATTTGAAATCAGCAATCCTCGCGATAAGCGAAGATCAATGGAACGAAGAAAACGCCAAAAAACCCAACCGTTTCGAGGCGCTGGATGCGACTCGTCACATTGCATTCCGTTTTGTAGACAATTTTCGCGATTGGCGCGGTCATCATGGCGGCCGGTTATGGGACGCGTGGCGGGGATTGATTAAACCGGTATTGACCGCGGCAACTGTCGCTTATGGTTACAAAAATGGCGAGTTTCCCAGAGTCATGCTCGCTCGAATGCCAGCAGGCGGTGTTATCCAGCCACATCGCGATGCCAATCCCGCTGCACGTTGGCCACACAAAATCCATATCCCTATCCAGACGAATGATCAGGTGTATTTCTATGTGGATGGCAAAGCATATCAGATGGGCGAAGGCGAAGCGGTTGAAGTCAACAATATGGGAGTGCATTCCGTTGAGAACCGCGGCGACAGTGATCGCATACATCTAATTTTCGAGTATTTTGACACAGACCAGCCCGATCCGGACTGGGTTCTGCCGCTGCGCCAAAGTGCCTAAGCTGGAACTTCGCTGCGCAGCCATCCTGTGACGGCATAGCGCACTCCGCCCGCGAAAGACGCCACTTGGCTCACGCTGTGCAGTACCGGCACGGCAAATATGTTCAGGCAGTTAAAGCGTGGAACAAGCCCCCGAACGTTGCCATCCGGATCATGGAACAGCAACAGCCCGCCCCATTCTGCCCGCCACTCAGGTGTTAAGCCCATAACATAAGCCAATTCGCGACTCTTGCCATCTATGTCATCGTCATGGGCTGTCAGGAAGTCGCCTGCATAATAGGCTGTGCCCTGAGCATCGGCGAAAATGATAGATGTCCGGACGGTGATTGCCCTGATGAATTCGAGCACAGCATCAGAGCGCATGAATTCGGCAAAGGCATGGAGTAAGTCGGCATCCGGTATGCGCTCGGCAGCGTGGTCAGGAACGCGCAGCGATGAGAAGCGGAACTGGAATCCATCACGTGCGGCATTCTGCACCTTCTTGTCGAGTTCGGCCAACTGATGGGCTGACATTTTTGATCGTACGCTTGGCGCAATGTCATAAACTTGCGAACCGGCGTTAATGGCCCAATGCCAGTCATTTCGCGCGGCCAAGGCGGAATGCAGACGTTCTGCACACGCCCTGTCGATAAAGTCCGATATCGAAACGAAACCTTGCTGGCCGAACGATGTCGCCAACGCGTTCGTGTCAAGCGCGGAGTTTAATGTAAAAACCGATGTCACGCCTTGAAAGATCCTACCGCAAACTTCAGCTCGCCATCGCCTTCCTCAACCTGCACCGTTGAGCCGTCCGGGACCTCACCACGCAACAGCATATCGGCCAGCGGATCTTGCAAATGCCTTTGGATTGCACGTTTTAACGGACGCGCGCCATAGACCGGGTCGTATCCGACACGCCCCAGCCACGCCTTTGCCTTATCCGACAACGCGATCACGATCTTGCGATCCTTCAACAGTTTTTGCACGCGGCCGACCTGAATATCAACAATCGGCGCCATGTGCTGCGCCGCCAAGCGGTGGAACAGGACGATTTCGTCGAGCCGGTTAAGGAATTCCGGCCGAAAATGCGCCCGGACCATTTCCATGACGGCAGGCTCGGCCTTTTCGACATCTTCGTCATCGCCCAAAGCCGCCAAAAATTGGCTGCCAAGGTTGGAGGTCAGGATAATCAATGTGTTGGA
>JBEBKE010000139.1:0-6072 GCA_040079555.1 Sphingorhabdus sp.
AGCGCCGTGGACTGTCCCTGGCAGGTCGCGCGCTGGCTTTCAGGGACAGTCCACGGCGCGCTTAGCGCTTGGGACAGCCCCCCAAAAGTGCAATCTCGTCATCCGCCATTTGAACAAACAAAAAGGGCCGCGCAATCGCACGGCCCTTTTGCATTGGAAAAAGCGGAGCCTTAACTCCGCCGTTTCACCCTATTAGTTTACAGCATCCTTCAACGCTTTACCGGCCTTAAACTTAGGCTGGTTCGACGCAGGGATTTTCATTTCTTCGCCGGTGCGTGGGTTACGGCCGGTCGATGCCTTACGCTTTGCAACAGCAAATGTGCCAAAGCCTACAAGGCGAACTTCGTCACCTTTTTTCAAAGCGTTGGTAACCGCTTCAAAAGTGGCTTCTACAGCTTTACCAGCATCGGTCTTGGTCAGGCCGCTTGCTTCGGCAACCGCACTTACGAGATCATTTTTGTTCATAATATTGGGATCCCCCCTCACAGTGAATGTATAACGGCTGGTTCCGTAAAGGAATCACGGCCAGACCGGAACGCGACTAATGCGGATATCCAAAGCACTGTCAAAGGAAAAATCCGCAAAAAACCGCGGGTTTTGCGCTTTTTTGGGATAAGCTGTCGATAACCACCTTTAATGTGTCACCGGCGCGCCCTGCCCGCCCGCTGCAACGGGTGGCAAAAGGCTCGCCAATTCATCAGCCTCGGTCCATTCCACAGGCGACAAAGGCTCGACCAGCGCGCGCGCCAGCACCTGATCGACATGGCTGACGGGGATAATTTCCAAGCCGTCTTTGATATTCGCTGGGATATCCGCCAGATCTTTCTCATTCTCTTGCGGGATCAACACGGTCTTTATTCCGCCGCGCAATGCCGCAAGCAGCTTTTCCTTTAGACCGCCGATAGGCAACACGCGGCCGCGCAAAGTAACCTCGCCTGTCATCGCCACATCGCGGTGCACAGCATTACCCGTTAACGTCGAAACAATCGCCGTGACCATGCCGACACCTGCCGATGGGCCGTCTTTGGGTACGGCGCCTTCGGGCAGATGGATGTGCACATCTTTGCGATTAAACAGCGACGGCTTAATGCCATAGCTGGGGGCGCGCGCCTTTACATAGGACAGCGCCGCTTGGATCGATTCAGACATCACTTCGCCCAACTTGCCGGTGGTCTTAATCAAGCCCTTGCCCGAAACCGTCACCGCCTCAATCGTCAACAATTCGCCGCCGACTTCGGTCCAGGCAAGGCCCGTCACTGCGCCAATCTGATTTTCCTCTTCACCGATACCGTGACGGTATTTTTGGACGCCCGAAAATTCAGCCAGATTTTCTGGCGTGATCGTGACGCTGGTCGCTTTGCCTTCCAATATCCGGCGCAGCGATTTGCGCGCTAGCTTGGCAATCTCACGCTCCAACGTGCGAACGCCCGCCTCGCGCGTGTAATACCGGATCAAGTCGCGCAGCGCCTCGTCAGTTAGGATGAACTCACCTGCCTTTAACCCGTGCGCCTCAACCTGCTTATCGACCAGATGCCGCTTAGCGATTTCTAGCTTCTCGTCCTCGGTATAGCCCTCCAACCGGATAATCTCCATCCGGTCGAGCAACGCCTGCGGCAGGTTCATCGTGTTTGCGGTGGTCACAAACATCACGTCCGACAGATCAAGATCGATTTCGAGATAATGATCGTTGAACTTGTTGTTCTGTTCCGGGTCGAGCACCTCAAGCAATGCCGATGCCGGATCGCCGCGGAAATCCTGACCCATTTTGTCTATCTCATCGAGCAAGAACAACGGATTCATCGTTCCGGTTTTCTTCAAGTTCGCAGCGATCTTGCCGGGCATTGAACCGATATAGGTCCGCCGATGGCCGCGAATTTCGGCCTCGTCACGTACACCGCCCAGCGACTGGCGAATGAACTCGCGGCCAGTCGCTTTCGCGATGGATTTGCCGAGCGAGGTTTTGCCGACACCCGGAGGGCCGACAAGGCAAAGGATCGGGCCCTTCAATTTGTTGGTCCGCGCCTGCACCGCCAGATATTCGATGATCCGGTCTTTGACCTTTTCCAATGCGAAGTGATCTTCGTCCAGCACCGCTTGCGCTTTGGCGATGTCGCGTTTCAGCTTGGACTTTTTGCCCCATGGAATACCCAACAAATTGTCGAGATAATTGCGGACGACCGTCGCCTCAGCAGACATCGGCTGCATATTGCGCAGCTTTTTCATCTCGGTATTGGCGCGCGTTTTCGCTTCTTTCGACAGCTTCAGCGTGTCAATTTTGGTCTGCAACTCAGCCATTTCGTCGCCGCCGTCTTCATCGGCATTGCCCAGCTCGCGCTGAATGGCTTTCATCTGTTCGTTCAGATAATATTCTCGCTGCGACTTTTCCATTTGGCGCTTTACGCGGCCACGGATTTTTTTCTCGACCTGCAAGACGCCAAGCTCGCCCTCCATAAAGGCGAAAGCCATTTCCAGCCGTTTGAGCGGATCGGCCTCAACCAACAAAGCCTGCTTATCCGACACTTTCAGCGTCAGGTTCGCAGCAACCGCATCAGCAAGCTTTGCTGGTTCGTCAATCTCGGCCAATTGCACCGCAGTCTCGGCGGGCATTTTCTTGTTCAGTTTCGAATAGTTTTCAAACTGGTCAATCACCGAGCGCATTAATGCCGTCGCCTCCGGACCTTCGGCGCCTTGCACATCGATCATCTCGATTTCGGCTTCGACAAAATCAGGCGTGGTATTGTGCAGTGCGATCATATTGGCGCGCTGCTTACCCTCGACCAGCACGCGGACGGTGCCGTCGGGCAGTTTCAACAGCTGCATGATCGTGGCGGACACGCCAACGGTGTAAAGATCATCGGCATCAGGGTCATCTTCCGCCGGATCAAGCTGTGCGACCAGAAAAATTTCCTTATCCGCCGCCATCGCCTTTTCCAAAGCAACAACCGATTTATCGCGACCGACGAACAACGGCACGATCATGCCGGGGAAAACTACGATATCCCGCAGCGGCAATAAGGGTAGAATTTGCGTCATATTCACTCCAGCGCGGGCCAGAGACAGCACCGCTTTGACCCGAATATGAGGGGTTTGCGTAGGCTTTCAATGGCAAAGCGCCAAAGCGGGGCGATTTGTTGGGGAAAAACTGCGCTTAAAACGGCAGCTTGAACCCCGGGGGCAGCGGCAGGCCGGTCGACATTTTGCCCATTTCGGCGTTGCTGGCCGCATCTGCTTTTTCGCGGGCGTCGTTAAACGCGGCAACGACAAGGTCTTCCAGCATTTGTTTATCCGCCGGAACAATCAGGCTGTCGTCAATGGCCAGCCCAATAATGCGGCCCTTGGCGCTCGCGCGGACCTTCACGAGGCCGCCGCCAGACACGCCCTCAACCTCGATCTTGTCGAGCGTGATCTGCGCTTCATCCATTTGCTTTTGAATGGTCTGCGCTGCTTCTTGCGCAGCTTTGATCATGTCTTCCATGCTTTTCATGCCGTGGCACTCCGTATGATATCTTCGATATTGTCGAAATCGACGGTGGCATCGGGAAACGCATCTTGCGCCGCCTTTACCAATGGCGAGTCCAGAATTTCTTGCCTTGCCGCCTGTTTTGCAGCCTGTTGCGTTTCAAGGAACGTCGGCGGCGCATCGCCGCTGCGTTCCTCTAGGTCCCAACGTTGGCCCGTCACCTGCATCAACGCATCGCGCAATTGAACGTCAAAACCGGGCATCACCGGGCCGGCCAGTTGGTAAGCGAGCAACGGCGGTGCGAAATCGATCACGCGCATCACATCGTGCAAAGTCGATTCCAGCATCACATGCCCGTTTTCGCCAAGCAGTTTTAGCAAGGCTGGGAAGTCACCCGGCAACGCGTTAACCGCCGTATTTTGCTGCGCAGCAACCGGTGCAGCATTTTGCTTTGCAGTGGCCATTGGAGCCACCGCCCCGCCCTCTTTCAACAACCGCGCCAACTCGCCCGGATCGGGCATGCTTGCGCCGTGCAACACGCGCAATAACGCCATGTCGCAGCTTTCAAGCGGCAATGCCGCACGGCTGACTTCTTCATGCCCTTTTAAAAGCAACTGCCATAAACGGTGCAGCATCGGGAAGGACAATTGATCGGACCAACGCTCGATCATCGCGCGCGCGTCTTCGGGCATCGCGGGGTCATTCGGACTGCCCAGCTTGGCCAAAGTCACCAGATGCACTTCGCGCAGCAAGCCCGCCAAAGTCGCTGCGGGTTCAACGCCCAAAGCATATTGCGCCCGCGCCTCTGCCAGCACATTTTGCGCGTCGCCCTCTAACAACATTGCAAACAAACGGCGGATAGCGGAGCGATCCGACAGACCCAGCATGTTGCGTAGCTGCACAGCCGTGACTTTACCCTCACCGTCCATATCGGCATGGGCGATGGCTTGGTCGAGGATCGATTGGCCGTCACGCGCCGACCCCTCGGCGGCTTGCGCGATGATGGTCAACGCTTCGTCTTCGGCCTCGACACCTTCTGCATCACAGATCATCCGAAAGTTATCAGCCAAAGCCTCAACCGAAATTCGTTTCAGGTCAAACCGCTGACACCGTGACAGCACCGTGATCGGCACTTTGTTGACTTCCGTGGTGGCGAACAGAAATTTCACATGCGGCGGCGGCTCTTCCAACGTTTTCAGCAACGCGTTGAACGCGTTCTTTGACAGCATGTGAACTTCGTCGATGATGTAGATTTTATAGCGCGCCGATACCGCCGCATAGCGCACAGCCTCGATAATCTCCCGAACGTCATCGACGCCTGTATGGCTCGCGGCATCCATTTCGATCACATCGATATGGCGGCCCTCGGCAATGGCCACGCAAGGTTCGCACACACCGCACGGGTCAATCGTTGGCCCGCCCTTGCCGTCTGCGCCAATGCAGTTCATCGCTTTTGCAATTAGCCGCGCGGTCGAGGTTTTGCCCACCCCGCGCACGCCGGTCATCAAAAACGCATGCGCCAAACGGTCGCGCTTGATCGCGTTGCCTAGCGTCTGGACCATCGCGTCTTGACCGATCAGCTGCGAGAAATTCTGCGGCCGGTATTTGCGTGCCAATACCCGATAGGGCGTGGATGATGTTGCAGCGACAGCGGGCGCCGGCGCAAGGCCCAGCCCCAACGCGTCATCGGGCATATCCGGGTCGCGGCCCGCAGCATCCATCGGCAGTGAATCATCCATCAATGGGTGATTAGAACCATCCGCAAATTTTGTCGAAGGGTGATTGTGGTTTTAGATTAGTCTAGCGCAAGTCGGCGAGCGAAATGCGCCTGCACCGCGCTGGAAACCGAGCGCGCGACGCTCTGACGGCCTGCTGCGGTTGTCAAAAATGCGGCATCGTCGCTATTGCTAAGAAAGCCGGTTTCAAAAAGCACCGATGGCGTATCGGGGGCTTTTAGAACAATGAACGACGCGAATTTGTGCGCGGTGCCGCGCAACGTCATGTTCGGTTCGGCCTCACGCAGCAGCAGTCTGGCAAAACCAGCCGACACATTCATTGTTTCGCGCTGCGTCAAATCGATCAGGATCGAGGATACGTTGACGTCTGCCCCGCCCAGATTCACGCCGTTGATGATATCCGATTTGTTTTCGCGCGCAGCGAATCTTTGTGCCTCGCGGTCGGATGCGACCTCGGACAATGTATAGACGCTGCCGCCGCGCGCTGTCTGATTCTCCGCGCTGTCGGCATGGATCGACATAAACAGATCCGCCTTCATCTTGCGTGCGATACCAAAACGGTCGTGCAAAACGATATAGCTGTCGCCATCACGCGTCAGCGCAACACGCACACGACCAGATTTCAGCAACTCATCGCGCGCGGCCCGTGCGAGCGCCAGCGTCACATCCTTTTCACGCGCACCACCGTGCGGGCTAATTGCACCGGGATCGTGGCCGCCATGACCTGCGTCGATCACCACCAAAGGCAAGCGAGCATCGGCAGGCCCCCAGATTTTCGGCATTCCGCGCATATCGCCCGCTTTGCCAATCGGTGCGGTCACTTCGTATCGGCTGACTTTTTTGGACCGGAACAATTCGGGCGGATCGAAATCTTTG
>JBEBKE010000140.1:0-6049 GCA_040079555.1 Sphingorhabdus sp.
GGAAAGGCAGTCGACATATGGTCTTCCCAGTCGCTCAAAGTCGGCTTTTCCCCGGGTAAAACCGAGAGCTCGCCTTTCAGGAAATCTTTGAAATCCAGCCCCGACGCGTCGATATATTGGCCATCACGATAAACGAAATACATCGGCACGTTCAGCATGTAATCGGCATATTGTTCATAGCCAAAGCCGTGGTCAAAAACGAACGGCAACATGCCAGTACGCGCGGGATCGGTGTCGGACCAGATATGGCTGCGGTACGACAGGTAGCCGTTGGGCTTGCCTTCCAAAAACGGCGAGTTGGCAAACAATGCGGTCGCCAGCGGCTGCAACGCAAGGCTCGTGCGGAATTTATGCGCCATGTCGGCTTCGCTAGAATAATCCAAATTGACCTGTATGGTGCAGGTGCGCAGCATCATATCCAGGCCCATGCTGCCGACACGCGGCATGTGGCGCAGCATGATTTCATAACGCCCCTTGGGCATGATCGGCAATTCTTCGCGGGTTTTATCGGGCCAAAGGCCTAAACCCAAAAACGCTTTGCCGGTTTTTTCGCCAATCGCCTTTACCTGTTTCAAATGCCGGCCTGTTTCGGCGCATGTCTGGTGCAGGTTTTCCAGCGGCGCGCCTGACAGTTCAAGCTGCCCTGCGGGTTCAAGGCTGATGTTACCATCGGGGCCCTTCATCGCGATAACGTTGGTTGTTCCGTCACGCGCGGTTTCGGTGATCGGTTCCCAGCCGAATTCCTGCGTCGCCATCAATAGGTCGCGTATGCCGCCGGACTCTTCATAAGCCGGCGCATGATTATCGCCGGTGCAATAGACGAATTTCTCGTGCTCGGTGCCGATGCGCCAGCGTTCGGCGGGCTTTTCGCCTTTGGCCATGACCGAAATCAGCTGCTGCCGGTTTTCAATCACAGGCTCGTTGCGATTCGAAACTGTTTTTGTGCTCATGTCAGCGGTGTATAAATGTCACCGGCGCTTTGCCAGCGATTTTAGCGGGTCAGTTGACCGTCGCGTTCAGCACCACCGAAAAGCTTGTGCCCGACAGCATCGACGGTCGCGTTATTGTAACTGTTCCTGCCGAGAAAGACGCACCCATGAGGTCGGTTTCGTCTGCTCCCGCCGCATTATCATCCTCGGCTGTGGCCGCTGTCGCGCAGTCTGCACCCGATACCAAAGTTCCAGGAACATATGTCAGATGGGGCGGCAAAGCATCGTTCGCGTTAATCGTCGCGGCAATCCCAGGCCCTGCATTAGAGATTGTAATACAATAGCGAATAGTCGCGCCGGGCAACGCTTTTGGATTAGAAACGCTGATATTATCGGTCACCACATTGCTGACTTTTGCCGCGTTTAGCGTCGCAGGCTGCGGCGTAATCACCAAAGTCGAATGGAAAAATGTGCCGGAGTCCGCGTTCAAACTATCGCAGATCGAAAGCGTCCAGCTGCCGTTGGCATTTTGACCGTTGAACGCGGTCAACGGCTGTAGCGGCCGAAACGTGCGTTGATAGGGCGGGACAACTGTCGCCGCTGTTGCTGTATCGTTCAGCGTGGTGTGCGTCGTGATCGCGGCTGCGGCGCTATCGTCATACAGCACGTTAAAATTGTTTTGCGTGTCGGCCGTATTCTGGATCAACGTGACTTGAGTGCCGCCAGGCGATGTTAGGAACATCCGCAAATCGCCGCGATAGGTATGCGACATCATGACGCCGATATTCACGTCACCCACGCTATACACAATGGGAACGTTGAACAGACGGACCAATGGCGCAGTGCAAGGTGTCGCGGTTTCATTAACCGCGCCATCAGTTGAATTGACGTAGGTGATTTGCGCAAATGCGGCTTGTGGAGCGCTGAATAAAACGCACACTGCGAGGCAAAACGATGTCCATCGCCGGAACACCGAATGTTCCAGACAATTTCCAAGCCATGTCGCACACAGCCGAAATCTATGGGTCCGTCGCTTGGACATGACTTAAGCATAGGCGTGTTAGATTAACGGACCGCTACGATCTGTTTACGATTGGACTAGTGTTTACGTTGAGGTAAAATCGCGTCAATCAACGATCGCGTTGAAAACCAGCGCGTAGCTTGCACCAACACTTAGAGTCGAGGCGGTTCCGGTAATCGTCGATCCCGTTATAGACATCCCAAAAGGATCGGTTTCGTCAGCCCCTGCGTCATCATCATCCTCTGCTGTTGCGGCGGTTCCACAACCCGTGCCAGACGTCATGCTGCCAGCTACATAAGTCACGTCGGTTGGCAGAGGATCGGAGACCGATACGTTGCTGGTCGTCACGCTGCCGGTGTTGGTGACGAGGATGCAATAACGAACCAATGCGCCGGGAATGGATTTCGGGTTACTCGCACTTATGCCGTCGCTTAATGTGCTGGATATTTTAGTAACACTGAGTTGCCCGGGCGTGCATGTGTACAAAGTCACATTGTCGACTTCGAAATCGTCCGAAGTGCCGCCGCCTGGAGTGAAATTAAACGCGATCGCTCCGGTTGCAGCGACCGTTGTCGGCAGGTTAATCCGCCAACCTGTCGAGATGAATTCGGTAATGCTCGTCAGGTTGCCGGTCGCACCGTTGAAATAGGTTACGGTCGCCGACGTTCCGGCGCTTGGGTCGGTCGCAACCCGCGCATAAAGCGTGCCAGCCACTGTCACATCCAATTGCGCGGACGTCGAACCGAGTGCCGGCCCGCCATTTCGCCACCACTGGCTCAGTTGGATTACAGATCCGCCGCCCGCACCGGGACCAAATTTCAAACCCGTGAGGCCGGATTGCGAAAGTGCCCCAGATGTTGTGTCGTTGTTGACGGCGGCAACGTTCGTTCCCGTCCAAATCGCGCTCGCTGTCCAGCTTGTCCAGCTTGGTCCGGTTCCGGCGGTAAAGGTCCCGTTTGCAATGATCTGGTTTGTTCCGCCCGCTGGACAGGTTGGCGCGGCAAGCACCGAGGCAACGGTAAACGCAACCGATGCATAGTCATCCTCGGTCGTCACACCATTGTTCGGCGTTGAATCGGGATCGGTTAGCGAACTGGCGCTAATTTGCGCGACGTTGGTTACTGTTCCCGACACTGCCGTAACTGTGCCTGTGATTGTGATCGCCGCGTTGGCACCCGGTGCAAGGCTGCCTACGGTCCAAACGCCTGTGAAATTATTATAACTACCCGCACCGGTCGCGCCGGTAAAGGTGAACCCAGCTGGCAAGCTATCCTGCACGGTGATACCAGTCGCTGTCGCGGTTGAGGCAGGCGATGCCGCGCTGGTAACAGTTAAAACATAGCTGATGCTGCTGCCCGATGAAGGCGATGCGTTACTGACAGTTTTGGTCAGCGACAGGTCGGCGCGCTGTGGATAGACGATGACTTCATAATCTTCGACCTCGCCAACAGTCCCGCGTGTATTGAACGCAACACCAGCCGTGGGTGACCAGCGGAACCGTGAGATCGTCGTCACTTGCGTCGTACCAGCAGGCGGGGTGACAGCCAGCCGGATGACGCCATTGACAACGCCATCGGTGTCGCCTGCGCCGCCATCGACCGCATTGGTCGCGATCTGGTCGCCCGCTGTAGTGAAATTCCCATCATCGGCCCAATCGATCCAGCCTTGCAGGCGTCCTCCAGCGCCCGTGACAGCCACATCGATGGTGCTTGCAACGCTGCGAGTCAGCGTCGGGAAGGTTACGCCATTATCATTGGCGTCACTCGATGCGGTGGCACTGGCGATCGGGCTTGGTGTTCGCGGCGTAGCCAGCAAATTTGTTAAGGCAGCGTTTTCAACGGTCGGAGCCGTGCCCATGAAATAGCCGCCGACGATGTGGCTTGCGGCAGCTGTTGGATCATAGCTCCCCGGCGCGTCACCAAAATCTTCGTCGACCGAGGCAGTGATCGTCCATCCATCTGCGCCCGTCGGGGATCCCGAACCGCCCATCAAAAGGTCAAGTTGCATCGTTACGGTCGTAAACGTGCCGTTGATCCGCACGCTACCACAGCCCGCGGCTGTACCAGCGGTACAGGACGTTCCGCCGTTAATGGCGGTCGACCGGATTTCGCCAGCCGTCACTGTCATTGCGGTGTTACCACCTAATTTTGTGAACGTTGGCAACGTCACTGCGTCTGACGAGCTCATCAGAAAAGACGTGTGGTAAAATGCGCTGCCGCTCGTGCCACCAATACCCGATATATGGATCACAGGGTTCGTTACAGCATGACTGAACGTCAGGGTCAGGCTACCCCGATTTACGCAGCGAAAGGTTGTAGTCAGACAACCCACGGCACTTACATCCATGTCGGACGCGTTGGTCGTGACCGCAATTGCGGGTGATAGCTGTGCAGCTGTAATGCCGCCCGTCGCATTCAGTGCAGCCGAAGCCGCAAAAAATGACGTGTTTGCGCCGGTCTCTGCGATTTGCATTGTCGTCCCGCCAGGAAACGTCTTTGTAACGGGGCCAGTGCCGGCGCTGCTCGACGGGGTTTGGTTCGCAAACGCATAACCCGTAAACGTCAAAAGGATTATCGCAAGCGCAGCATAAAGCCACGCGCGATATTCGCCCTTCCACGAGGGCGCGGCAAGGACCGCTATCCGATTTTGATTTACTATCACATGCTCAATATGCGTCAAAAAGCTTGACTAATGATAAACAAAAGGCGGTTTTGGCGTCAACAGATGTAAAATGGCGACCACAGTCGAACCCCACATTTCGCGCCCGAATTACTGAGATTGGATGGCCGTCCAAACCGCAATCGCAGCAACCGCGGCAGTGTCTGCGCGCAGAATATTAGAGCCTAACGATACAGGAATCGCAAACGGCGCGGCGCGGATTGCGGCATTCTCTTGGTCAGTAAAACCGCCCTCTGGCCCGATCAGGATCGCAGCTTTCTCGCCCTTTTGCTGTCTCACTGCCTCGCCAAACGGCTCCCCACCGCGTTCGTCGCAGAAATAGAGGGTCCGATCCGCAGGCCAATCTTTCAGCATCGCGTCCAGTTTCACCAACGGAGCGATTTCCGGCAACGTTGTCCGCTCACATTGCTCTGCGGCCTCGATCATTTGCGAGCGCAGCCGATCTTCCTTGACCTTGTCGACCACACAGCGGTGGGTCAACAGCGGCACAAAACGGCCAATTCCTAATTCGCAGCCTTTTTCCACAATCCAATCCAGACGGTCCTTTTTAATCAACGCCTGACACAGCCACAGATCGGCGGAAAGCGCGCGATCGCGCAATTTGCCTTGCACTGTCAGTACCATGTCGCGCTTGCGGCTCGCCGTCACCGTCGCCAGATATTCGCCGCTGCGGTCGTCAAACAGCTTAACCGGCGAGCCTTCTTTTAACCGCATCACATTCAGCAAATAATGCGCCTGCCCGCCCTCAATGCGCAGCTCAGCGCCCTCGCCAAGCAGTTCGTCAACGAACAGTCGGGGGGTGCTGTGTGGCGGCCAGGCTGGCGTTGCGGGCATGTTGGGCTAGCTTTCGTTGGAGGCAGTTGCGCCCGTTCATTAATGTAAAGAAGGCGGGAAGAAAAGAAGACGGAGAGAGACTGCGTTGGACCTTATTACCTTCTTTCCTTCCCGCCTTCTTTACATTTTATTTGCTCAGCCTTTGGCCCTAAGAACGCAATGTGATGGACACCGCTACACCTGATTCCCAAATCCAAAGCCTTATCCGCTGGCTACCTGCCAGCCTGCGTCCCTTTGCTTTGCTTGCACGATTTGACAGACCGATCGGTTGGTGGCTGCTGTTCTGGCCCTGCGTCTATGGCCTGACGCTGGCAGGTGGCGCGTTTAGCCATTGGCAGTTGATCCTGTGGATGCTGCTCGGCGCCATTGCGATGCGCGGGGCGGGCTGTGTTTATAACGACATTGTTGACCGCGATCTGGATGCGAAGGTCGCTCGGACCGCCAGCCGGCCGCTGGCAAGTGGTGCGGTCAGCCTGAAGGCGGCGTGGGCTTGGTTGTTGTTGCTGTGCGCCATTGGCCTCATTGTATTGCTTCAGCTGAGGATAGAGGCGCAATTGGTGGCCTTGTGCAGCCTGGCGCTCGTCGC
>JBEBKE010000141.1:0-6037 GCA_040079555.1 Sphingorhabdus sp.
CGGCGGCTTCAACGCGCCTTCGGACAATGTCGGGTCATAGCCATGGCCCATCATAAGCGTCGACGGCTTTAGCGCGCGTCCGCCGATAGTCTCGACATGCGGTTTGGGTTTATAGCGAACGGGGGTTGGGGCGTCAGTCATATGCGGGAATCTCCTATTGTCGGTTCCCTAACATAATTTGTTACAAATGAAACTATATTGCGTCAACCGAGCAAAGCGGCCACCGCCCAAACCAACCCGACGATTACCGGTATTCCGGCAAGATCAAGCAGTGCGCCTGCCTTTACCATGCGCGGCATCGCGATATGGCCGCTGGCCCAGGCAAAGGCATTGGGGCCAGTGCCCGATGGCATCATGAAGCCCCAGCTGGCGGCCATGGATGCAGACATCGCGAGCAGCCACGGATCGGCACCAGTGGCGGCAACCAGCCCAGCGACTACAGGCATAACGCCGCTGGCGGTCGCAACATTGCTGGCGAATTCTGTGATCAGTATGACAAGCGCCGTTACAGCCGCCGCGATGATCAACGGGTGGACGCCCGCAAGCGGCTTCAATGCCTCGCCCAACCAAGCAGCCAACCCCGACGCACCGATGCCTGCAGCTAGTGCAAGGCCGCCGCCGAACATCATAATCACGCCCCATGGCGCGCGATCAGCCTCTTTCCACAAGAGCAAAGGCCGTCCGCCACCATCGGGCAAAATGAAGAGCAGCAGCCCACCAAATATCGCGATGCTGCCATCGGTAATCGCGCCTTTGGGAAAGAAAGGTTCGATCAACGGCTGAACCATCCATAATGCTATGACCAACAGGATAACGGGCAACAACCGTATCTCGGCACTGCTCCACCGCCCCGGTTCACCGATGGACGCCCGTGCGGCGGCAGTATCAAAACTGCCCTTGCCGACATGCTGCACCCGCATCAGGATCAGCGCACAGATCGGTACAGACACCAGTACAATTGGCATGCCAAATGCCATCCATGTCAGGAAATCTATCTCCATCCCCAACTGCCTATTGATCAGTCCCGCCGCAATCGCGTTGGTGGGTGAACCGACCAACGTCCCCAATCCACCAATCGTTGCGGCAAAGGCAATCCCCATGGCGAGCGCACCGGCCATGCCGTCAGTCTCGCCCTCTTTGATCCCCCCCGCCGCCAACACGGCGAGTGCAATGGGCAGCATGATAAGCGCCGTTGAGGTATTGGAAATCAACATCGACAACAAAGCCGTGGCGATCATAAACGCAAACAGCAGCCCGCCTGCACTGGACCCCGAACGTTTCAGAATTGCGAGCGCAACGCGGCGATGGAGGCCGACCCGTTCGATAGCAAGTGCGACAAAAGCGCCGCCAAGAATCAGGAACAAGATCGGCGAATAATATTCCTTTGCCACATCCTGAGCAGTCAAAATTCCCATCATGGGAAGCGCAAGGAATGGGAGCAATGCCGTCGCCGTCAATGGCAGTGCCTCTGTCATCCACCAGATTGCCATCAACAGGGTCAGCGCGGCAACGTGCCACGCGGGCGGCTCCATCGAAGCCGGCGGACCGATAATGAGCATCAGGACGAAAACCATGCCGCCGCCCCCTAGGCCGATCTGTTTGGCGTTCATAATGGAAGCCCAATCAGCGCCATCTGCCCGCCATAGCCGTTTTCGCCTTTATGGCAGCTGCGACGATAGCTGAAGAAACGGTCAGGTTGAGAGTACGTGTCTTGTCCCAAACACTCGATGCGCGTGATGCCGAATGCGGCGAGGCGTGCGGCGACATAGCCTTCGATATCGAACTGGTAATGGCCGGGTTTGCCGTCTGCGAAGAAACGCTCATTGGCGGAGTCGGCTTCGGCGAAGCGGGCGAAGAAGGCTGCGTCCACTTCATAGCTTTTTTGCGCGATGCAAGGGCCAACGGCACAGGCGATGTTGGCCCGGTCTGCGCCTAACGCTTCCATCGCCAAAATCGTGTTGTCGTTGACACCGGTGATCGAGCCTTTCCATCCGCTATGCGCGGCGCCGATAACGCCAGCTTTCGCGTCAGCAAACAGCACCGGCACGCAATCGGCAGTTTGGACCGCGAGCAGAAAGCCGGGCAGGTTGGTGACAAGCGCGTCGGCTTTTGGCGGGCTGTGCTGGTCGATGGGTTCGGTGACCGTCACGACGTCGGCGGAGTGGATTTGATACACACGCGACAAAGCTGAGCCGGGCAGGACGGCATCGACGGCTCTGCGCCGATTTTCAAGCACTTCGTCGCGATTGTCATCGGAACCGAGGCTGCAATTCAGGCTGGCAAATATGCCAGTAGACACTCCGCCGCGCCGACCCAAAAAGCCGTGCGGAATATCCCCCAGCTTACCGCTGCGGAAAATCTCAATTGTGTCGTCGCTCTCCACCATCAACACTCAGTTACAGTCTGACTTTAACTAATCAATACTCGTCATTCCCGCGAAGGCGGGAATCTATCACCGGAGCGTGGGTTTACTCCGGTGGGTGCTTGTTTAAACGATACGTCAGGTGATGGATTCCCGCCTTCGCGGGAATGACGAAGGATTAGGATGATTGGTCGGCTTTTAATTTTCGGAATGGGCTATTCGGCGGGACGGCTTGCCACGCGATTGCGGCTGGAGGGGTGGGAAGTCACTGGCATCCGGCGGCAGGCGACCGACGACTGTGTTGCGTTTGAGGACAAAGCATCGGTGCAGGCCGCCATCGCGTCAGCCACGCATATCTTATCCTCGGTACCGCCGCTGCCTGAAGGCGGCGATCCCGTGCTCCTCGAATATGGCATAGACATCGCGGCGAATGCGAACTGCTGGATCGGCTATTTGTCAGCCACCGGCGTTTACGGCGACACAAAAGGCGCGTGGGTTGATGAAGGCGCACCGGTCGGAGCGGGCAGGCGTACCGCGCGCGCCGAAGCAGATCGGGAGTGGCAAGCGCTAGGCTCGGTCTTTCGCTTGCCTGGCATTTACGGCCCGGGGCGTTCGGCGTTGGACCGCGTGCAATCCGGCAGAGCGCACCGCATCGATTTACCCGGCCAAGTGTTTAGCCGCGTCCATGTCGATGACATTGTATCGGGCGTCGTCGCGGGCATGACTGGCCCACACGGGTGCTATAATTTGGCGGACGATTACCCGTGCAGTCAAAATGCAGTGATCGAATATGCTTGCGCGCTGTTAAACGCGCCTCTGCCACCGATGCAATCGCTGGACGAAGCAAAGCTTTTGCCGATGGCGCGGGGCTTTTACGGTGAAAATCGGCGCATTTCGAACGGCAAAGCCAAAAGGCTGCTGGGCTGGACACCGGTTTATTCCAATTACAAACAAGGCCTTGATGCAATTTTGCACGACGTCACAAAAGTTTAGCATTGACGGATTCTCGTTGCTCCGCCAGCTTCGCGTAAATCCGGCAGCAGACCGGCATCGACGTTCGTAGGAGAATGAATTTGGCCTCTATTGCAATCGAGCCGGTATCGCGCCCGTCGCTGTTCCTGATTTTAACCGAATTGCCACGCGCAATTGCAGAATTCAGCTCGATTCCCATGGCCAGCCCGTTTTTGATGCAAGCGCCAAAGGGCGACGGCCATCCGGTGATGTTGTTGCCTGGGTTCATGGCGACCGAAAATTCGATGAAGCCCTTGGCGCGCTATTTGCGAAAACTGGGTTACGATGTCCATCACTGGGATCTGGGCCGTAACCTTGGTCCTAAAGCGATTGGCGAAAAGGGCGAGCGGCTAATCGCCCGTCTCGATGAAATTCATGCAGCAACGGGCAAGACCGTCAGCCTTGTCGGCTGGTCCTTGGGTGGAACGTTAGCGCGGCAATTGTCGCGCCGCCGCCCCGATCTTGTCCGTCAGGTCATTTCGCTCGGCTCACCAATCAGCGGCAGCCCGAAATCAACCAATGCTTGGCGCGCCTATCAATGGATGACGGGGCAAAAGATCGATGATCCCGAAGTGCAGGCGCAAATGGCAGAAAGCCATGAAGTGCCGCCGGTGCCATCGACCGCGATTTTTTCGCGGCAAGATGGTGTCGTCGCGTGGCAAACCAGCCGCGAAGCCAAAGCGCCGCAGACCGATAATATCGAAGTCAATGGCAGCCATTGCGGTCTTGGCGTTAATCCAACCGTGCTCTGGGCTGTGGCGGACCGACTGGCGTTGCCAGAGGGACAATGGAAGCCGTTTGAGCGGTCTGGCTTGAAGTCGTTCTTGTACCCGTCTTCGGGGCACTAAACCTACGCAATACAGCGACCGTCGCACCAGCGCAGGCTGGTGCGACGTTATTTTTTCCCTTTTGGGTTAGGTTTTGTGTCAGCGGCTTTGATGACGACCGCTTTCAAAGGAGCGGCTTTGCTCACTGGCTTTTTCGGCGCAACCTTCGCTACCACTTTCTTCACCGCAGCCTTCGCCACCACCTTCTTTACCGGCGCAACTTTCGCCTTTGGCGCAGCCTTTACGTTAGGCGCAACGTCCGCCTTCGCCTCCGCCTTCACCGCCGCTTTATCCCCAGCCGCCAGTAATTCCTCAAACGAATCGCGCAACGCCTGCGCATAATTCGCAGGGTCAGGCATCATCGCCCTGTCGCTGGTGAACGAAATCGCGATATCGGGGCCATAGCTATAAATCGCGTTGATCAGCCCCATGCCGTCGAACACCGGCCCGGTTCCCATCATCCGCACCATTTTTGCACCGGCAAAATACAGCGGCACGCGCGGGCCCGGGACGTTGGTCGCGACGCAGTTGAATACCGGTGAATGCAGGTTTGCCGCACCTACGCGTGTGTACAACCGCGCGGCAAGGCCAGCGAGCCCCGACGGGATAAACTGGCTATAATCGGTCAGCGTCCGCGCGCCGACCGCATTGGTCATCGCTTTGCTGTTCACCGCCTCTTTGCGCACGAACGCCAGCCGGTCCATCGGGTCTTCAATCTGCGTTCCCAGCTGCACCAGCATCGCCGATACCAGATTGCCGAGCGCCTCTTTCTCGCCGTCTGCGCGGACAGAGATCGGTGCCATCGCGGTCAGGCTGTCTTTGGGCAGGTTGTCGCGGCTGATCAGATATTTGCGAAGGCCGCCGCCGATGATCGTCAGGATAACGTCGTTAACCGTTGCGCCCGCAATTCGGTCTTTAATCGCGCGGACGCCATCCAGCGGCAAAACGGCACTGTCCCAGACGCGGTGCGAGCTGACTTTGCCGTTGAACAAAGTCTGCGGCGCCATTTTGGCGCCTTTCAGCGACACGTCGCCGCCCGCCACTTCGCGAATCAAACGCGCTGCCCCCGGCACCGTCTGCGCCAAAGTTTTGGCAAAGCGCACAGGCTGGGTGATCGAATTCATCCACGTCCGCATCAGCATTTCGGTAACGGCGGGTTCGTTCTCGCCCTTCCAACTCGATTTGGGCGCGCGCTCGACCGGCTTGGGTTCGATGTCGTGAACAGCGGCGGACAGTTCGACGCCCGACATGCCGTCAATCGCGGCATGATGGACCTTAGCAACCAAGGCGAAACATCCGGGGGGCAGGCCGGGGATATTGTCGAGCCCTTCGACGATGTTAAATTCCCATAACGGCTTATTCATATCCATGCCGCGCGCGTGCAGGCGGGCTACCTGGATGCACAATTGCCGCCAATCACCGGGCTTTGGCAACGCCACATGGCGGACATGATATTCAAGGTCAAAATTGGCATCATCGACCCAGTATGGGTGGTCGAGGTCAAAGGGCACACGGACCAGTTTTTGGCGGAAACTGCGCGCTTTGTCCAAACGGCTTTCGATATGCGCCAAAATGTCCTTGAACCGGACGAAACCGCCGGGGGCAGAGGATGGATCGTAGATCCCGACCGATCCGATGTGCATCGGTGTTGTCGGTGTTTCCAGATAGACGAAACTCGCGTCTTGCCCGCTTAACTGCTCCATATCGCTCTCCCCCCTTTTAGTCAGGTTTGCGGGGATGTTAGGACGAAGAATTACGGAAAGCGAGTCTGCTATTTCGGGCGCATCGCGATGACCAATCCGGCGGTTGCGAACAGCGCGCCTGCTATCGCCAGCGG
>JBEBKE010000142.1:0-6014 GCA_040079555.1 Sphingorhabdus sp.
TGGGGTGCACCGGTTCACGGATAGGCATCTGGTCGCATGACCGAATTGCAACACAATCCAAAAGGGCAGCCGGGCTTGGTTCAGGCTGCCCTTTTTGGTCTTTGTCCCGAATGCGGGGCGAAGACACTATTTGCCGGACCGGTGAATTTTGCCGAAAAATGTGACGGCTGTAGTTTGGATTATTCCGCGTTCAATGTCGGCGATGGACCAGCAGCATTGTTGACGATGTTTATTGGTGCGCTGATCATTGTAGCAGCGATCAATCTGGAAATTGCACTGCACCCGCCGTTTTGGCTGCATGCTATTTTGTGGGTGCCGATCACCGCAGTCATGGTTGTGATCTCGCTGCGTTTTGCGAAAGGCGCGCTGCTGATTGCCGAGCATCGCAACAAAGCCAAAGAAGCGCATCTGGCGGACAAGGACGACGAGGCGTGACGAAGCGGATCCCTATAATCGCGACGCTTGTTGTGGTGTTGGCCGTGGCGACAATGATCGGGCTTGGCGTGTGGCAGTTGCAGCGTAAGACGTTGAAAGAGGCATTGTTGGTACAATATTCCGCAGCGTCTAAGCAGCCTGCGGTAACTTGGCCAACTGTGCCATTGCCAGACAAAATGCCGCTTTTTCGCAAGTCTTCAGTGATGTGTTTGAAAGTCGTACGTTGGGAATCCGTATCGGGCAAAAATGCCGGCGGCAAAGCGGGCTTTGCTCACATGGCCCATTGCCAAGTGAGTGGCGGTGAGGGCCCTGGCGCGAAAGTCGGGATTGGCTGGTCGGCGCGTCCTGAAAAGCCCGAATGGGGTGGCGGGCCGGTGTCAGGCGTAATCGCGCCTGACAATCAGTCAGTGATCCGGTTGATCGCGGATACGGCGCCTGACGGTCTGGAAAAGCTCGCGCCGCCATCGCCCGACAGCATTTCCAACAACCACCTGCTGTATGCGATCCAATGGTTCTTCTTCGCATTTGTTGCGGCGCTGATTTATGTGCTGGCGTTGCGCAAACGAATGGCGGGGCGTTGAACCTACCGACCGATTTGTTTTTCTATTTAATGGCCGCCGCTGCTGTGATCTTGGTCGGTCTCGGAAAAGGCGGCTTTACCGGCCTTGGTTCCGCCGCGATGCCGGTGATGACATTGGCGATTGATCCTGTTCGCGGGGCCGCGATCTTACTCCCGTTGTTTATCGTGCAAGATATCGTGGGTGTTTGGGCATTTCGCAAGAACGTTGATTGGCGGATATTGGCGTGGGCTTTGCCGGGTGCGGCGGTGGGAACGTTCCTTGGCTGGCTGCTCGCCGCCAATGTCGCGGTATGGGTGGTCGAGGCAGCCGTGGGCGTAATCGCCATCGCCTTTGGCGCAAATCGGCTCGCTGCAGGGCGCGGTGCGGGCGCAAAGCTATCGCGGCAACAACCCGATGCTGTCGGTCTATTCTGGGGCGCTGTATCGGGCTTTACCAGCCAAGTGGCGCTCGCGGGCGGGCCACCGTTTCAGATTTGGGCGATGAGCCGCAACCTGCCGCGTGATGTATTTGTCGGCACCAGCGCGCTGTTTTTTGCGACGATCAACTGGTTCAAAGTTCCAGCGTTCTTGGCGCTGGGTCAGTTCACAGCGGATAATGCGACGATCACCGCGATCTTTTTACCGCTGGCTATTGCGAGCACCTTTGCGGGCGTTTGGTTGGTGCGGCGCGTTTCGCCCGAACGTTTTTTGTTAGCGATTAATCTGTTGATGGTGGCCGTTGGGTGCCGGCTGTTGTGGAGTGCGTTGGTTTAGGCCGTTATCTACATAAGGACAGAGAAAACCATTAGTGTTGAGCCTGTCGAAGCACGTCCCTCAGCAAAACACGGCAGTCGAAACATTGGGGCACCCTTCGACAGGCTCAGGGCTAACGGTTATAAAAATGGTGCGTTTGGATCGAAAATCAAACGTCCAAATTAGCAACATTCAGCGCATTTTCCTGAATGAAGTCGCGGCGTGGTTCGACAACGTCGCCCATCAGCTTCTCGAACAGCTCGCCTTCCTCCAGCGTGTCTTCGATGGTCACTTGCAACAGCGACCGAACCGACGGATCAAGCGTCGTTTCCCACAGCTGTTCCGCGTTCATTTCGCCCAGACCTTTATACCGCGAAATCGACAGCCCCTTGCGGCCAGCCGCCAGCACCGCGTCGAGTAACTCGGACGGCCGCGTGATTGGCTTGTCAGCAGCAACTTTCCGTGATGGCGTTGGCGCTGCAGTCTCTTCGCCTTCTTGCGCCTCGATTTCAGGCTCGGGCTCTGCAACAGCGCCGCTTGCCTTTACCAGCCGCGATACCTCGGCATAGCTTGCCGCCTCGTCAGTGCCCAACCGGTGCAGCTTGCGCGCCTCAGCACTGATCAGGAAACTGCGTTCGATGATGTGGTGGTCAGAAACCCCGCGCCAACGCCGTTCAAAATGATAGCCACCTTCTTCGGCTACGCGGCCCGTCCAATTGGCCTCAACGTCTTGGCCATCCATCCATGCCGCGGCCTTAGCGACGGCAGCATCGCGTTCAGCACCATCCAGATCGGGGCCAAGCGCACCGTTCAGCGCCAGTCCCTCGATAATCGTCGGGTCAAAGCGGCGCGGCACATAACCCATAAGGCTGCGCATCCGGCGCGAATGTTCAACCAGAGCAGCGAGGCTTTCGCCGCTGCGCGACCCGGCTTTGCTTTCCAGCACGACACCAGACAGCCCAGTCTCAACAAGGTGATTGTCCAGCGCCGCATCGTCTTTCAAGTAAATTTCGCTGCGACCCTTTGCCACTTTGTACAAAGGCGGCTGCGCAATGTAGAGGTGCCCCGCTTCGATAATCGGCTTCATCTGCCGATAGAAGAATGTCAGCAACAACGTGCGGATGTGCGAACCATCGACATCAGCGTCGGTCATAATGACGATCTTGTGATAACGTAGCTTTTCAAGGTTGAAATCATCGCGGATGCCGGTACCCATCGCTTGGATCAGCGTCCCGACTTCCTTCGAAGAAATCACCCGATCAAAACGCGCGCGTTCGACGTTCAGGATTTTCCCCTTTAGCGGCAAGATCGCCTGATAATGCCGATCGCGACCTTGCTTGGCGGACCCGCCAGCGGAGTCACCTTCGACCAGGAACAGTTCAGACTTCGCGGGGTCTTTTTCCTGACAATCGGCAAGCTTGCCGGGCAGCGATGCTATACCCATTACTGATTTGCGCGACGCTTCACGCGCTTTCCGCGCAGCCTCACGTGCGGCGGCGGCGTCGATGATTTTCAGGATCAACGTCTTTGCATGCGCCGGATTTTCCTCCAGCCACTCAACCATCTTGTCCGCCATCAGGCTTTCAAGCGGTTGGCGCACTTCGGACGAGACAAGCTTGTCTTTGGTCTGTGACGAAAATTTGGGATCCGGCAGTTTAACCGACACAATCGCGGTCAAGCCTTCGCGCATGTCCTCACCGGTCAGGTTGACTTTTTCCTTTTTCAAAATTCCCGATTTTTCGCCATAATTGTTGATCGTGCGGGTCAGTGCCGCACGGAATGCGGCCATGTGCGTGCCGCCATCGCGCTGTGGAATGTTGTTGGTAAAGCACAACACGTTTTCGTAATAAGAGTCGTTCCATTCCAGCGAGACATCGATGCCGATGCCGTCACGCTCGGACGAAATCGCGATTGGTTCGGGGATGATCGGCGTTTTGTTGCGGTCCAGATATTTGACGAACGCGGCGATCCCGCCTTCATAATACAGATCATGTTCTTTGATATCGGCATGGCGGTTATCGCGCAGCAAAATGCGGACGCCAGAGTTGAGGAACGCCAATTCGCGATAACGATGCTCAAGCTTGTCAAAATCAAATTCGAGCACGTTCTTGAACGTGTTGGTCGATGCCATAAAGGTCACGCGGGTGCCCTTTTTCGGCTTGCCGTCGGCGACAGGCGCATCGCCCTTAACAATCAGCGGCGCGACTGCATCGCCATGTTCAAAGCGCATCCAATGCTCTTTGCCCTCCCGCCAGATGGTGAGTTCCAGAAACTCTGACAGCGCGTTGACCACCGACACGCCGACACCGTGCAGACCGCCCGAAACTTTATAGGCGTTATCGTCGCTGGTGTTCTCAAACTTCCCGCCGGCGTGCAGCTGAGTCATGATAACCTCGGCAGCAGAAACGCCTTCTTCTCTGTGCATCCCTGTAGGGATGCCGCGACCGTTATCTTCAACCGAAACCGAACCGTCGGGGTTCAGTTCGATCAGCACAAGGTCGCAATGCCCAGCGAGCGCCTCGTCAATTGCGTTGTCAGAAACCTCAAAAACCATGTGGTGCAGGCCCGAGCCATCGTCGGTATCGCCGATGTACATGCCTGGCCGCTTGCGGACTGCATCGAGCCCTTTCAACACCTTGATGCTGTCTGCACCATATTCATTCTGGTTGGGATTTGCGGCGCTATCGCCGGTGCGTTCTTCAGGGGTTTCACTCATGCAGACACCATAGGGCAGGGGCGCAGGAAACCCAAGGGAAAGGGGGTGTTTTCCACAGGCTTTTGGAATAGCTTTTCAGCCGTTGCGCTTTGCAGATGTGCAGTGCAATTTGTTTCACGCAAAGGCGCAAAGAGGAATAAGGGGGCGGATTATGGATGACCGCATTGAATATGCCGCTAGCATCACAGTCGACGTTGCGCTTCGGCTTCACATCGATGTTGGACCGGGATTGCTGGAATCGGTTTATGAAGCAGTTTTGGAAAAGCGGCTCGTTGCGCGCGGGTTGAAAGTTGATCGGCAAATGCCGATCAAAGTCGAAATCGATAATCTCGTTTTTCCGGACGCATTTCGAGCAGATTTGATGGTTGACGATTGCCTGATCGTCGAAATTAAATCGGTCGAAACGCTGTTGCCCGTTCACAGCAAACAGCTGCTGACTTATCTAAGACTTATGGATAGTCCGCTGGGACTGCTGATTAATTTTGGCGGCGAGCGACTTAATCAAGGATTGCGCCGGATAGTGAACAACCACAATAGCAACCGCACCTGACCCCTTATTTCCCTTTGCGCCTTTGCGTGAAACAAATTGCACTGGATCGCCGATGCCCACCACGTTTAATCCCCATACTGAACTCGAACAGCCTTTTGGCGACTATACCGACCTAATCTCCGCATGGGGCCGGGAACGGCCAGATCGCCTTGCATTGGATGACGGCAAGGAAAGCCTGATTTGGGCGCAGGTTGCGGCGCTTGTGGAACGCATCGCTGCGCAGCTCCAGCGCGATGGCCTGAAAAAAGGGCAGGCGGTTGCGATTTTGGGGACGAGCAGTGTGCGCTATGCGCTCGCCTATTTGGGGGCAGTAAGGGCAGGGGGCTGTGCGGCGCCTCTTACAACCTCGGCAACGCCTGCGCAGTTAGTGGCGATGATGCGCGATTCAGGGGCGATGCATCTGTTTATCGATGCGCCGAAACTAGCGGACCTTGCGGGCTTTGAGTTGCCCATCGCAAAAATCGTCATGCTTGATGCACCGTTGGATAGCCATTCCGATATCTACGGGTGGATGGCAGAGGAAAATGCCATCGCAGCTCCGCATGATTGCGGCCCGGACGATCCATTCAACATCATCTATTCCAGCGGCACGACGGGCACGCCCAAGGGGATCATCCATTCGCGCCAAATGCGGTGGCGGCACGCCACGGTTGGCGCGAATACAGGTTACGGCGCGCCAGAGGCGGCGTCGCTTGCCTCGACTCCGCTCTATTCAAACACGACTTTGGCATTGGTCATTCCGACAATCGCTTATGGTGGCACGCTGCATCTGATGGGGAAATTCGATGTTGTCGGATATTTGGATCGCGCCCAAAAGCACCGCATTACGCACACGATGCTGGTTCCAGTGCAGTATAAACGGTTGATGGAATATGAGAAATTCGATGATTACGACCTGTCTAGCTATTGGTTGAAATACTGCACCAGCGCGCCGTTTGCTGCGGCATTAAAGGCTGAGGTGGTGGCACGCTGGCCAGGCGGGCTCGTCGAAATCTATTCAA
>JBEBKE010000143.1:0-6000 GCA_040079555.1 Sphingorhabdus sp.
ATAATCCCAATAGGTCCACACGCCGCCCAGCGGGTAGTGTGTGGCCAGCGCGTCGGTCCAGCCATCGGATAGCAAAGTGCGATAGGCGGCGATGCTTTCCGGTTGGCGCAGCGCGTCGTCCACCAATGCCTTGGGTGACCAGATGTCGTGGGTGTGCGGCACGACATTATAGTCGCCGACCAATGCGACCGGCAGTTCGAGCGCGGCAAGATTCGCGGCATGGGCGCGCAGGCGTTTCATCCATGCCAGCTTATAGTCGAACTTTGGCCCCGGCAGCGGGTTGCCATTGGGAAGGTAGATGCTGGCGACTCTTATGCCGTGAACGTCCGCCTCCAAGTAACGCGACTGCTCATCCTCTGGATCACCGGGAAGGCCGCGCTGTGTTTCCACCGGCTGCGCATTGTGCGCAAGGATAGCAACGCCGTTAAAGCTTTTCTGCCCATGCCAGATCGCACCATAGCCCAGTCTTTCAAACTCGGCGGCGGGGAACCCTTCGTCTTGGGTTTTGATCTCTTGCAGGCACGCAATGTCCGGCCGCGTTTCGTCGAGCCATTCGAGCAAGCGTGGCAGGCGGGCTTTGATACCGTTGATGTTGTAAGTGGCAATGCGCATGGCCAACGACATAACCGCAGGTGAGACTAGCTCAAACCGAAAAACTGCGTTCTTTAATCAATGCCAAGCGCTCCCTATCTTTAGGCCGCCCAAATAGCGCTAGCAATGAGGCCAGTTCTGCCAGGTCCGGGACATAGATCGCCTGGCCAGCAACGTCCACCGCCAGCCGCGTTTGGCAACTGACCACTTGCCACTCACCCGCAACGCAGACAGAAAATCCAGCCATGAATTCAACAGGAACATTGTTTCGATCCCAAGTGAAATACTCTTCGGAATGGAAAAGAGGATGCGGACTGATCGCGGCTGAAGGAATCGCAAGCGCCGCGCGAACAATGCGGGCATCATCAACCGATAACAGCACATCAATATCGTTGACGGCGATGTCTTGCTTGAGGTGCAACGCCAACGCCGCACTGCCTATTATCCACCAAGGATCTTTGGCGTTGGTCATAACGGCCCCAACATCCGCCAAAGTCACATTAAGTTTAGATGCGCACTCCGCACTCAAACCGAAAAACTCGACCCGCATCCGCATCCGGCCTGCGCCTGCGGGTTGGTCACCTGAAAGCTTTTCCCGCCAAGTGATTCGACAAAATCCACGGCGGAACCGCGTACTAGATCAAGACTGATCGAATCGACAACAAGCTGCGCACCTTCGCCCTGCGCAACGATGTCATCGGCTTCGATACTTTCCGCCATGCCGAAACGATATTGAAAGCCAGAACAGCCGCCACCATCAACCGAGAGCCGCAGAACCGGATTTTTACCAAGTTTTACAGCGATTTCCGCCACGCGGCGCGCCGCGTTGGGAAGCAGAGTGATGTCGGTTGGTATAGTCATGTCACCTAACATATAGGGACAAAGAAAAGGGGGGCAAGACGTTGCCGCCTCAAGCCCCCCAGAATACACCCTCTCCCAAAGGTGATGCGTTCGGTAACCGACCTATTCGGAAGGGCCACCTTGAGCCGCGTTAGCAGGAGCTTTTGCGGCAATCAAGCCATTTGACGAATTTGTGACAGGTGCCGGTTGCGTGATTGGTGCAAGGAACGAAGTTGGGTTCACAGGCTCACCGGCGATGCGGACTTCGTAATGCAAATGGCTGCCGGTGGAACGACCGGTGGAGCCCATAAAACCAATGACATCACCTTGCTTAACGCGTTGGCCAGACACAACATTCATCGCCGACATATGGCCATAACGAGTCTGAATGGCGTTGCCATGTTCGACCTCTACATATTTGCCGTACCCCGAAACCCATTGCGCACGACCGATGATGCCATCGGCAGTTGCAAAGATTGGTGTTCCGATTGGGCCGGGAATGTCCAAGCCTTTGTGATTTTTGCGGCGACCCTGAAACGGATCGGTGCGATAGCCATATTGGCTGGAAAAGCGCATCAGCTCGACAGGGTTGATCGACGGGATCGAAACCTCTGCTTTTACAGGCGCGCCTTCAACGCGGCCCCAGCTGCTGTGCAATGCACGAAACTCTGGATCCGACACGCCAAGCGGCGTTTTGTTTGCGGCAACATCTTCGGGTGCAATGCGGAAATTATCCGAAGCGTTGGCAGCCGAATTAGCAGAAGCGGCGGGAACTGTCAGTGCCAAAGCGAGCGAAGCTGCGCCTCCAGCAAATACGAGCTTGCCCATCAGTGATTGGCCATTGGCCAAAGCGCTGCGAAACATAGAACTCAAAACCCTTTTATGGCGATCCGCATCTGAATGGCGTCAACTTTCTGACTAAAACCCGAATGCGAACTGCGTGACCCGAAACAAGGCGGTTTTTCCGCCACCCCTTATCTGAACCCCGTGTAGAGGGGTGTTTGAAACCAATGCAACCTGTAGAGCCTCATAGCGGGTTAAACCGGCTCTCGAACGCGGCGAGTTGTTAAATCGCGTCATGTCATCGCAACAAAAACGGCGGATTACCGGCATTTTCCGGTAAGGTTTTGTTTACACTTTCGTCAGGCGACAAGATGATTCAAGCGGCAAATTTCGCATAATCCGAGCAGCCCATCCGGCACACATCGCGCAATTTAGAGCGCCTGCGCCGCTGCCAAAACAGCCTCAGCATGGCCCTTCACTTTCACATTGTGCCACACATGCGCGACGCGACCATCCGCGCCGATCAGGAAGGAACAGCGCTCAATGCCCATGTATTTTTTGCCGTACATCGACTTTTCAACCCACACGCCCATTTGTTCAGTCGCGTCGGTTTCTTCGTCCGACAACAACGTGACTAACAGATCATATTTGGCGGCGAATTTTGCGAGTTTGGCCGGCTTGTCCTTTGACATGCCGTAAACTGCGGTGCCGATTTTGCCGAATTCGGCGGCAAGTGCAGTGAAGTCTTTTGCTTCATTGGTGCAGCCCGGCGTGTCAGCCTTGGGATAATAATACAGCACAAACGGCCCCTTCAGATCGCCCAGCGCGACGTCTGCGCCTGTGCTGTCTTTCACCGTCACTTGGGGAAGGGTATCGCCGATATCGGTCATTTTGCAGTCTCCTTATAATGTTTCCAAACGGCTGAGATCGTCGCTTTTGCCTCTGAAACAGCGGCCATTAAACCTGCCCAATCGGCGAAACCCAGCGCCTGTGCGACCAATAGCTGCGCAGGTTCGGGCGGCGTTTCGCTGTCGGGCGCGACAAGGCGCAGCAGCACCAACAATCGCGTCAATAATGCCTGTGCCGCGGCGAAGTCAGCCGGCAAAAGCCCCGTAGCAATTAGCGCGTCCGCCGCATTGGCCAATTGCGGATGAAACGCCCGTTGGTGCTCTAATTGCAACGCGTGGATACAGAATTCCGCATCGACCAAACCACCGGGGCACAGCTTTACATCCAGCGCACCTTTGGGCTGTTTATGCTCGGCCATATCGGCGCGCATAGCGACGATGTCTTTGCGCAATTGCGGAATGTCGCGCGGCTTTTTCAGGATTTCGTCGATGATGGCCTCAGCCTCGTCAGCCGGACCATAGACCACCCGCGCCCGGGTCAACGCCATGTGCTCCCAAGCCCAGGCTTCCTCGCGTTCATATTTCGCAAAGCTATCGACCGAAACACATAGCATCCCTTGCGTGCCCGATGGACGCAGCCTTGTATCCACCTCGTACAACGCGCCGGTGCCAGTTTGCACACTCAGCGCGCCGACAACGCGCTGTGCCAATCGGTTGAAATACAGCGTCCCGCCCAATGGCCGCCGCCCATCGGATTCCTTCCCGCTTTCGCCGGTAAACAGCAAGACGAGATCAAGGTCAGACGCATGCGTCAGCGCCTGCCCGCCCAATCGGCCATAGGCTAGGATCACCAGCTCGCTGCCCGGCACTTTGCCGTGCGCTCCTTCAAATTCCGCGATGGTCGCTGCCGTCAATTTGCGCACTGCAACCTCGGCCAGCTGCGAATAAGCGAGCGATACATCGAGCGGATCCTGCCGCCCCTCGATCAACTGCACGCCAAAGGCAAAGCGTTTTTCGCCGACAAATACGCGGACGGTGTCGAGCAACCGCTCATAATCCTGATCGCCAATGCGGGCATCCAGTTCGGCGGCCAGTTCATCCAAGCCGGTCGGCAAATCCAACGCAGTGCTATCGATCAACCCCTCCAGCAATTCGCTGCGTCTTGCCAGTGCGTCTGCCAAAGTCGGCGCGTAGCTAAGCACATCAGCAAGCAACTTTAGCAGCGCAGGCCGGGCATCAAGCAGATGGAAAAAATTGATCGCGCTGGGCAGTTTTTCCAGCAAATTGTCAAACCGCGACAACGCCCGATCCGGGTCCGGAGCGTGTGCAAGGACCTCCATGATTTTCGGCAAGACGCATTCAAACGCCTCCCGCGCCGAACTCGACCGAATGGCACGAAGCTGCCCGCTGCGCCATCGGGCGAGGCGGGTAACAACCGGCGGTGCATCGGCATAGCCCATCGCCTCCAGCTGTTCGTGCAGTGGCAGCCCTTCATCGGCAAGGCGTCGATCGCCGGTCTCCTCCTCGTCCCCCGCAAGCCCGTCATAAATGGCGCCAACACGAACAACATGCTGTTCCAATAAGGCAATCAGCGCGCGACCATCATCGAGGCCATGCAACCGCGCCACGCGGTCCAGCTCTTCAGCATCCTCGGGCAAGCTATGCGTCTGCCGGTCTTGTACCATCTGTAACCGGTGCTCGATTGTGCGCAATACGACATAAGCCTCGGTCAAGGTGTCCGCTTCATCCTGTCCTATGCGGTCATTGTGCGCGAGCAACGCCAACGCCGTCCGCGTATCCCGAATGCGCAAGGCCGGTTCGCGGCCACCGTGGATCAACTGATGCGCCTGCGCGAAAAATTCACACTCACGAATGCCGCCTCGTCCGCGTTTCAAATCATAGCCAGCGCCCAGCAATTGCCCCTGATGATAATGGTCGCGGATTTGGCCAGACATTGCCCGGATATTCGCCAGCTGCCCGAAATCCAGACTGCGCCGCCAGATGAACGGCTGAATATTCTTCAGGAAATAGTCACCCAATGCGCGATCACCCGCCGCCACACGCGAACGGATAAACGCCGCCTGCTCCCACGCCAAAGCGCTCGATTCATAATAACTGATCGCCGCCTCGACAGGGATCGTGATTGGCGTGACTTCGGGCGATGGCCGCAGCCGCATATCGACGCGAAAGACATAACCATGCTCATCGCGCGCCGAGAGCAATTCGATAACGCGCTTGCCGATACGCACCGCACTGTCGGCCATATCCTCCCGCTCGCGATGCGGCAGCGTTTCGGGATCATAGAGAAAGATGGGGTCGATGTCGGAGCTATAGTTCAACTCCTGCCCGCCATGTTTGCCGAGGCCAATAACTGTGAAGCCGCGCACTGGTGCATCGGGAACACGATCAGCAAAGGCGGCGTTGATGGCAACGTCTAGGCTAGTGTCAGCAAAGTCCGAAAGCACCCGCGTAACTTTTGTTAAGCCCCATGCGCCCGACAAGTCGGCAATGGCGGTTACCAGCGCAACGCCCTGACGCTGTTTGCGCAATGTCGCGCCGACGTCACCCTCGACCTGGGCCGCCAACGCAGCTGCCAGCGCACCGTCAAAATCGCCTTGTTTCAGCGTTGCGACAAGATCGGGCTGGCGCTCGATCAAAAGGCTCAAAAATGGGCTGTTAGCCTCAGCTCTGTCCAAAGCATCGAGAATGGCAGCGCTCATTTTTTCAAATAATCCCGCCTGAATTCCGCCGCAAATCCGGCAAACCGCCCCTCCGCAATTGCGGCACGCATCCCAGCCATCAGGCTTTGGTAAAAATGCAGATTATGCTGCGTCATCAGCATTGCCCCCAATATCTCGCCGGATCGGACAAGGTGGTGGAGGTAGGCGCGGCTATTGTTGGCGCACACCGGGCAGTCGCAGCGTTCATCCAGCGGCGC
>JBEBKE010000144.1:0-5982 GCA_040079555.1 Sphingorhabdus sp.
CGCGCAAAGCTTGCGTCGTTGCGTTTATATTGCAGCGCGACCAGCTTGCGGATCAGCTCGCGCTGGTCATGCGCTTGGCCGGGTTTCAGGTCGAATATCATCGCCGAATAAGTCTCGACCGACCCGATGCCATAGATGCAGCTGACCGAGGCGACGATAATCACATCATCACGCTCCAGCAAAGACCGCGTCGCCGAATGGCGCATCCGGTCGATAGCCTCGTTTACGCTGGACTCTTTTTCGATATAGGTGTCGCTGCGCGGTACATAGGCCTCTGGCTGGTAATAGTCGTAATAGCTGACAAAATACTCGACCGCATTGTCGGGGAAGAAGCTTTTGAACTCGCCATATAATTGCGCGGCAAGCGTCTTGTTGGGGGCAAGGATCAAAGCAGGGCGCTGCAACCCCTCGATCATCTTGGCCATCGTAAAGGTTTTGCCAGAACCGGTAACGCCCAACAGCACCTGATTCTTTTCACCGCCCAAGGCCGTCTCGGTCAGCTCCGCAATCGCGCGCGGCTGATCCCCCGCCGGGCTATATTCCGATTTGATAACAAACGGCCGCCCGCCCTCAATCTTGTCTGGACGCTGCGGACGGTGCGGGATGAAGCTGCCGTCAGTCTCTGGTTCGGCGAGACCACGGCGGATGATGAGACCTTGTTGAGCAGAATCCGGCATGTTCGCTATATGTACTGGATTGAGGGCGGGGGCAAGGTATTAGAGCTTTAAGGCTGTACACTGTATCGTCGCCCCGCACTTGATGCGGGGCTTAGCTTTTTGCTCGACCGTCGAGAGAAAAGCCTAACCCCGTGTCAAGCACGGGGTGACGAAGTTCAGTGAGTGTGGCAGATGATTGTGCGTGAAGACTTAGCGCCAGATTATTTCGCACGAAGCCACGAAGGCACAAAGGGCTATCCCAACACCGTTTGCCCCGTGTCTGTCGAGGGGCTGTCTTTTCTGGTCGTCGACAAGATGATAGAAGCACAAAGATGGAATCCATGAAACTAACAATGCACCCTTCGCTTTTTGTCCATCCCGGCCCGTGGCTGATGCGGCAGGTGGTCGAGCCCTATGGCCTGACGGTGACTCAAACCGCCGCGCATCTGGGCGTTAGCCGCCAGAATATGAGCATGCTGCTAAACGGCCATGCCAGCCTGACTGCGATGATGGCGCTGCGCTTTGAAAAGGCTTTCGGTATTAGCGCCGATACACTGCTCAGGATGCAGGTTGGCTATGATCTGGCACAAGTGAAGCTGGGCAAGCGCGAGCCTGATGTTGCGCGGTTGCAGAGAGCGGCTTGAGGGGGGTGGTTGAGACGGTGCGGGACAAAGCTGCCGTCAGTTTCGGGTTCAGAATGACCACGGCGGACAATGAGTTCTTGTTGAGCAGAATCCGGCATGTTCGCTATATGTGCTTGATTGGGGTTTGGGGCAAGGGGGATGGATATCATTCAAGCTCTAACCCAAGGGTGGTAATTAGATTTGCCAGTTCTGGTGTTTTGGCAGCGACCCTCGCGAGTTCAGCGATGCCAATTTTCTTGGATAACTCACGTTTGTCCATAGGCTTTGAGTATTCTAGCCAAGCTTTCCGCAAAGCTCGCTCTGCTAAAGCTGAATTCGCGGGAACGTCATTTTCATGTCCTGCAAAGTGCCGAAGCAATAGACCTTCGTGACAGGGGCGTTGCCATACTAGCTTTACACCATTCTCATCCGCTAGCTGAATCGCTTGTTGAGCTTTCAGCACATTTGCATCCGCTTGATCGCTGTCGAGTAAGACAAAACGACCCTTGAAAGCTTCGCGGTCCATCTCTTTGTGTTTTATTCTCCGGATAGCTTCCCGAACACGAGACAGAGGGTCGCCCGATGAAAGATCGTCGCTTTCTACGGCGACAGTAACACCACTCGCCTCGCAAAGATCAAGCAGCAGCCCGACGTAAGCAACTTCCGATTGGCCTTCGCATCCGATATAAAAACGGAGCCGCTTCTTTTTGCGATACCTGCTCATCCGATTTGAGGAACGGCACCATATACGCCGCTAAGATATTTCGAATAGAAATTCTCTTTACGGCCAACACCCTCGACGTCTGTCAGACTGTAAACCTCGGTTCGACCCATCCGGTCCTTCTCGCAGAGAAGAATCTCCTCTTTTGTTAGGTCTTGGAGCAATGTCGCGGAATGACCGCTAAACCACAGCTGTGCATCGTTTGGATTTCGTTCGCTGCGTCCGTGAAACCATTCAATGAGATGCGCTAACATCAAAGGATGAAGCTGTGCATCGATTTCGTCTATTATTGCGACACTACCGGTTTCAAGCGCACCGGATATCAGTGGGAAAATGCGAATAAATGCTTTAGTTCCGTGACTTTCCAGCGCCCAAGGAAGGTCAACTGTTAGTCCATCATGCTTAAATAACGGAACGGGGCCCTGCGGCGATTGCTCAAGTCTCAGATTATCAAGGCCAATGTCAATGCGCCGAAGATTCCGGTTGAGGCTCGCTAGCAGGTCCGGTGCCTGCGCAAGATACTGCACCAGCTTGGCATCTTGTTCTGGATCAGCAGCAAAACCCAAATTGGTACTTACTTGGTTCGACGCCTTTATAAGCGTCTGTGATGGGATGTGCTGAAATTCTGCTAAAGTTGCGATCAGCGAGGCATTCGGAGGCAGCTTGTCTATTATCTGCGCATAGCCGGTCAACGAGAAGATTTTGGAGTCGTTTGGACCTTTGACTAGGCCGCCTTCGCGCTCAAATACACGCCGCCACTTTTGTGCGCTGGCTGGCTTTTGGTAGAGATTTTCTCGTCCGACGACGAATGGCCCGCCCGACATCCGCACAAACTCAAGTTCATACCGATATACGCAACTCTCAAGGTCGGTTGGCTCAACATTTTGAAAATCGAGCTGAACATATCCCCCAAACTCAACGGCAAGCTTTATGGGTAGATTGAGCGTACCCTCATCACCAAATGTGTCAAAACTAAATCCACCAGCAACGTTTAGAGGGTAGTATCGTGGAAACCTTGTCAACACGTCCAAGGCTTTAAGGACGGTCGTTTTTCCCGACGCGTTTGCGCCGAAGATTGCAACGACTTTAGGCGCTCGGCGTTCCGAGTGTGGGTAAATCTCGCCCAGCCTTTCGTCTGGATCAGCCAAGCTTGCAGAAGCACTGACGTCGATGACTTGACGGTTTTTGATGGAGCAGAAATTTTCGATTTCGATTTTATAGATCAAAAGAGCGCCTTTCAGGATGCGAAAGTGCCATCTTCGGGATATTTTGTCAAGATGGCGATTTCGCAGGTAATTTCTAGCCGCAAATATACTCGACCTTTAGAAATTAGGCAGCTTTGCGCTCGGCGCGAACCTTGCGGATAGCCTCGGCAATCATTTGCTCATCGGCGGGGCTGGCTCCGGTGTCGCCAGCATTTGCCCAAGCAGCCTTTAACTGCTCCGCACTTTCGGCGCGCAATTTTTCGCGCAACATCGCCTGCATCGCTTCGGGTGTCAGCAGTCCGGCCTGTGAAGCAGCCTTGGCAAGTTCATCGGGGAGCGAGAGCTGTATGCGTGTCATGACATTATATTATCATATCCAATACGGCGCTGGCGACTGCGCTCACCCAACCCGCCCCAGCGCCAAATCCAGCTTTGCAAACAACTGCGCCAATTGCCGTTCGCTGATCCGGCCAACGCGCTCGATCAACTGCTCTTCATCAATCGCAAGCATCAGTGTCAGCTGAGCGACCGAATCCTTGTCGAGGCCGGTCGCCTTGGCAGGGAGCAGCATGTTCCATGGCGCAATCTGGGTCCGCAAATTGCCGGTTAACGGGACGCACAGATAGGTGGTCAGACGGCTGACGTTGATCGCGTCGGATTGCAGGATGATTACTGGCCAGTGAAAGCCCGAGGTAGAACCAATCGGTTCGCCAAGATCGGCCCACCAGACATCGCGCCGGGAAACCAACAACTTTTATCTCACCACTCGGTATGTTTTAGCGCGTTACGCGAAGCCGCGCGACGGAACTGCGCCAGATCATCGTCGCCCGCGCCCCCATCGATAATCGCATCGGCGAGCGCATTGGCAAAATCAGTAAGTTCAGCTTCGCTGTTATCTGCGACAAAAGCATCCAGTGCCTTTGCATACAGCTTGCTGCGAGATAGCTTCATCCGCTTGGCTAAAGCCTCGCCTTGGGCAAAAATGGGATCGGGGATGGAAACCGCAACTTTCATACTTTTAGTAATACTATTTCGCATGAGCGTGGTCAAGTTCCCGAATTTTCGCCGAGCCACGGATAAGATAAGTCACCCTTACACGCTTGACAACCAAGCAATGTTCTTGTATTGTTCCGAATTGTTCTTTGATATCGTGCGGCTTCCTTCCCTATCTTTCGGTCCAATCCGATGGATGCCGAATTTCGGCACGCAACGGGCCTAGTGTTAGGGGAATGTGTTCCGCCTCCAAACCGGTTTAGGTGAGACTTTAGTGAGACCTTTCAGCTCTGGTTGCGGTTGGTTCGGACGTGACATCTTGCTCTCCGCTGCGGGCTTTGTTCTTTGGCCTTAATGGTAGAGAAAGTTTTTTGCGCGCAAAGACGCTAAGGCGCAAAGTGGTTGGTTTGACAGCACCAGTTTCAGTGTGAACTTGCTGAGAAAAGCGTGGGTTTCGGGATATTGATTGCGCTTCGCGCGAGAGAGCTTCTTTGCGTTTTAGCGGCTTTGCGCGAAACAAAAATTCCCACGTTTCCAATGCATGCTGCATGCGCAGAGGGAAAACTCGATTTCAGTGTGAACTTGGACGAAAATCTGCGGCTTTCGGCAACGCGCCTTCGCCCGTCGCTCCCCTACCGCTTAAACAACACCCGATCCTCTGGCCCAAAACCCCAGCGCCAGATGATCCACAGGTACACGCCCAAAATTGTGGGGATACCCAGTGACAGTTCCGCCCATTCAGGCAGCTGCGTTGCCGCGATGCCAACCAGCGAGGCGGCGGCGATGGCGGGGAGGAGGGTCCAGCGCCAGATGCTGAGCGGCTCGCCGAGCAATTTGGACAGCAGCACAGCCTTTGCCAGCGACGCAGCGGCAAGGGCGAGCATCAACGCGGCGGCGACCGCGGCAGCCTGCGCAAGGCCGGTATATTCGGGCTTGATCGGCAGCATCGGCACCATCTGAATCAGGATCAGGCTGAGCACGACTTGCAGCGCGAGCATCGCCAGCGACAGCATCAGGTTGCGGTGGCGGGCCATATAGACAAGCGCGCTTTCGCTGACCACCGCGGTGGCGGCGGCGACTTCGGCGGCGAGCAGGAACGCCATGGCGGCTGTTCCACCAACAAATTCTGGACCGATCAGGCCCATTACGCCTTCGCCGGGGATGCCGAGTGCAAGGGCAATTCCAGCTTGCGCGGCGATGATCCAGAAACCGACTTGGCCGACTTGGCGGGCGATTTCGGCGTAGTTTTTGGCTTGTAGATTGCGGGTGATGACGGGGCCGAGGATGGGATCAAAACTGGATTTCAGCTTTTGCGGCAGGCTGGCGACTTGTTGTGCGACGTAGTAGATCCCGACAACAGCGGGGCTGGCGAACAGGCCGAGGATGGCGAGGTCCAACCGCCGGCTGCCCCATTCGGCGGCATCGGCCGCGGCAAGCGGCAGGTTGCGACGGGCCAGGGCGTAGAGTTCGGACGGGCACGGTCGCCATCCGCGCGGCAGGCCATAGCTGCGCCATAACGGCCATAACGCGGTCAGCATCGCGGCCAAGACAGCGGCGACATAGGACAGGATCAGGCCATCGCGGGTCGAATAGAAAACCAGCGCGCCCGCCGCGATGCTGATCGTCCATGGCTCGACGACCGCGCGTGCGCGCACTGTGGAGGCGACGTCGAAACGATAGGCCAAAGCCGCCAATGCTATGTCGGTTGCCACCACGGCAAAAATGGTCAGCGGCAAATAGCGGTCAAAGCCGTTGATCGAACTGTTGGGGAACATCAATTGCGG
>JBEBKE010000145.1:0-5916 GCA_040079555.1 Sphingorhabdus sp.
GGGCATTATCCGGGCCGTCGGATCGCCTCGATGTTTCTTGATTATGGTTCGCTGGGTTACAGTATTGTTGTCGCTCCAATGCAGATGCTGCCTTTGCACACTATCATTTTGTGGGTCACGATGGGCCACGGGCTTCGTTTCGGGAAACGCTATCTGTGGATAGCCACCGGCTTTGCCTTGGTCACAGTCGTAACCGTGTGTTCCTTCGTGCCGCAATCGGAGAACTCTCCCTTTATGCTGACGATGCTGTTGCTCTCGGTCTGCGCGATCCCGCATTATGCGTCATCATTGTTAAAGCGCGTGGAGCACGCACGCGAGGAGGCGGAAGCCGCAAATCTTGCCAAGTCTCGCTTTCTTGCACAGGCCAGTCATGATTTGCGCCAGCCCCTTCATGCTATCAATCTGTTTTTAGTTAGCCTACAGCAAACCGGCCTTAAAGCTGCGCAGAAAACCATCGTTGACCGTATCGACCGGTCACTGCAGGGCGTTGCTAACCTATTCAGATCTTTACTGGATGTATCAACGCTCGATAGCGGAGCGATCAGTCCAAAGCTTGAGCCAGTGGCATTGGGACCGTTGCTACAAGACATTGTCGATCAAAACAGGCAGCTTGCCGAATGGAGCGCCACCGATTTGCATTTGGTCAACACAAGGCGGGTGGTGCTCAGCGACCATGCGCTTCTGACCACAATGGTTCAGAATCTGGTTTCCAACGCGTTGAAGTTTGCAACGGGCAGCGCGATACTTGTCGGCTGCCGAGCAAAGGCCGGGTTCGTCTCCATCGAAATTTTTGATCAGGGCGAGGGCATCGCACCCGAACATTTGCCGCATCTTTTTGACGAATTTTTCCAGATCAGAAAAGCGGGCGACCCGGATCGTCAGGGTGTGGGCCTTGGTCTTTCGATTGTTTTTCGTATGGCGAAGCTGCTTAATCTTGAAGTGCGTTCGTCGTCGGTAGAGGGAAAGGGCAGCAGATTCACAATCGCCAATTTGCCTATAGTCGAAGCGCGTAAAGATGAACCGGCACGCGTAAAAACCAAAGTGATCGCGAAGCCATTAACTGGCTTCTCCGTGCTGCTTGTTGAGGATGATCTCGACATATTGGCGGCTACGAAAGAGCTTCTCGAAAGTTGGGGTTGCGTTGTCGTTGCATCCGCAAAAATCCCCGACAGCTGCGCTAACATCGAATTGATTATCACCGATTTCGATCTTGGCGCCGGACAAACCGGGGCGGACTGTATCGCGCGCGTCCGCGACCTCTGCGGATGGAGCGTTCCGGCGATTGTGATTACCGGACATGACGAAAGCCGAATTGCGCAAGCCATTGGCCATTCGTCGATACCAATTTTGAAAAAGCCGTTGCGGCCCGCCGAAATGCGTTCTGCCATTAGCGCGGCTCGCGCAAGATTGCGCAGTGGTGCGCATGTCGATCAGTGAAGCAACGTTGCCGCTTTTGCCGCAAGCAGCCCCCTTGAATGCACTTTCAGAATGCGCATCAGCAGCGAGATATGATTGCGGACGGTAAAATGCGATAGGGCGAGTGCGCGTGCGATTTCTTTGTTCGAACGGCCGTCGCGCAGTAACGCCAATATCTCGCGCTGGCGCGGAGTCAGCTCCATGACATCGGCAAGATCGGAAAGCTGATCGGCATCGATGGATACGCTGGGCCGGGCAACGACAAATTCGCCTGAACGGACAGCCAGAATTGCTTCGATCATTTCCGCAGCGGGGATCGATTTGACGATGAAACCGTCTGCACCATATTCCATAATTTTTTCGATAGTAGCTGCGTCATCAAGCATCGAGACGATCACAATCGATGAAGTCGGGCATTGCTGCCGCAGATTTGAAATCGTTTCGCGCGGGTTCATTCCTGGAAAAACCAGATCGAGCAGGAACATGTCTGGCGCACCGTGCGTCGCCACAGCGGCAAGGACATCATCGACAGAACCCGCTTCGACTAGCCGCGCATCCGGCAGAATATCGCTGATAAGGCGGCACATCCCGTCTCGAAAGATCGGATGATCGTCGGCGATAATGATTGTTTCCTGCATGCCCCACCCTTTAACTCAAGTGACGGTATCCATGCCTTACTGAATTGAACCTGACAACAGTCAGCCTCCAACTGTAAAACGTGATTTCGCGGCCGGGACAGGCCTTTTTCGGGGCAGGACGCCTGCTTTGGACGGAAAATTACGAGAGCTGCCGTTCCCCGGGGCTTGTAGAGCGAAACGGCTAGGGTTGGTGTCCAAAACTTGGCGGGTCAATTGCGTCTTTTTCGCGCGACCTTGCAAGCAACAGAAGGCAAAGGCCAGCCACCGTCAGCAGGGTAACCGTAAACACACTCGCTTCCGGCCCCTCCCCTGCACCATTGAGCCAGGCTGGCCCGACAGGCACCAATTTCACCGCCAGTGCGGGCAGACCGCTCTCCAAACCCGTAATCGGCACATCAAAGCCGGTGCCCCCAAACCAGTTCCAGCCGGTGTGCCAGCCCATCACCCCCCAGATTGAATTCGAACGGCGTACCCAGGCGCAGGCGAAAATCGAGTAGATGAAGGTCATGGCCAACATCAACAGCGATGTCCTGGGTGAGAAGTGAAGAAAGGTGAAAGCGGCCGACGATAATATGAAGGCGGCAGTCGTGTTCCAACGCCGCATGATCGTTGAGAACAACCAGCCGCGAAAAACGAATTCTTCAATGCTCGCCTGCACGGTAAAGGCGGCGAGCAAAAGGGCGATCCAGCCGAGCGCAGCAGGGCTGGCAAAGGCTGGGGCCAGATCAGCGACACGGTATCCGCCAGAAAGTGCTATCGCAGTTACGATCGCGCCCATCATGGCAATGCCTACGGCCAGTCCGATCAGGAACTTTTTGAGCCGTTGTTCGCCGCGAAGGCCAACACTTGCGAGGCTTCTCTTTTCGACCCAGCGCACCCAGCCAAATACCGCAAGCCCAATGGCGATGAACGAAGCCAGGAGCAGGCAAAAGCCTAAAGGCCCACTCGGCGAACCCTGCGCGTCAATCAAGCCGAGATGTTCGAGCCCGAGATCGCCCGGCGTCATGCTGATGGCAAATAGGAAAATGCAGATAAAGGGGGCGGCGATACTCGGCGATATCCAGCCCTTTGGTGTCTCGTCGGAAAAGATTGTTTGTGTCATGCAGCGAAGGATAACCGCACGCTAAAGACAGCTATAGAATGATCGTGCGGGACAAGTCCGAATGAAGCCACTCCTTTGGCGTGAGGCCCACTGCCTTGCGGAATGTGCGACCTAAATGGCTCTGATCGGCAAAGCCAGCGCCATGGGCAGCCTCAGCCAGCGTCGCGCCTTCGCGCAAAAGCCGCTTGGCAAGATCGATCCGACGGTGCTGCAGATAACGATAAGGGCTGGTGCCAAGCAATGCCCGGAAGTCACGCGAAAGCTGCCAACGGTCACAGCCAGTCACTTGCTCAAGCTGCTCCAGTCGCGCACCGGAAACGACAGCGGTTTCGAGAAATTCTCGTGCCTGCATCACGGCCGTTCGGTTGGCGATCCTCACGGTTGCAACCTTGCCAGCCACATTGTTCATGGCATGGGCCAGATCGTAGAGCGCGTCTTCATAGGCACCGGGATCCTCGGCGCCCGCGCAGTCTACCACCACGCGCATTGCCGCCGCGATCAAGGCGGGATTCGTCGAGACGCCATTGGACACAAACGGCAGCCCCGCGCCTCCAAGCACTGTCTGCACATGCGTTGGCGGAACATAGGCTGCCGAATAGCTGAAGCCCGCCTCATCGCTGCAATGTCCATCGTGTATTTCATCGGGATGGAGAATTAGCACCTGCCCAGGCAGCGAATGTCGCATCGCCCCGCGATAATTGAATGCTTGCACCCCAGCCATCGTCAAAGCGACGGTGTAAGTATCGTGCCTATGTGGCGAAAACGCTGCCCCGACTAGCCGGTTTGCGACTCGCTCTATCGGCGCGAACGAGCCGGCCGAATGCGATGGGTTCGCGGAAGGCGTGGTGGAATTCATCGGCCTTGTATCGGGTCTAAAGAACAAGAAGGCAAACCTTGTAAATTCGAATTTGACTGTTCGACCGCTTACGACGGCTGTTCAGCAGCTACCGTATATCTGTGCCCCAATAATGCACTGCGGCCTACTTAGACGTATGTGTTTCGGGAGATCAGCAGGTTGGTATGTCGGCGCCGTTGTCGGTCCTGGCATATCGGTCGCCATTTTTTCGGTAATGTGCGACAAAACGCATCGTTCCGTCAAATCGGACGTCAAAGGATTGGCCCGCGATGACATTCTCAATAGTGCGTTCGATGGCTTGTATTTTGGTAGGGTTTTGTTCAGCGCCTCCATTGTCATAGAAGGAATGGAAGGAGGCTAATGGTCGGGGGCCAACATCCGGATAGAGTCCAACGACTGAGGTGTGATGACACGCGATACCCTGCCAGAAATCAGCGGCTTTTGAAATCACGACAGGCATGTCACCAAACTTGGCTGACGTTTCCCTTTCAGGCGGTTCGCCCATGATGCTGCCGCCAATCGTTGCGGGCCAACTTTTGCGGACCACAAATTTACCGTTTAACTCCGTTAAGTAAAAAATACCCAGCGCACCGGACGAAGCAGGGTAGGCGTTTTTGTTCGTTGCGGGTGCTATTAGAACGAGGCCAAATGATGCCCAAATCACGTCACCGTCTTCGTAAGAAAAAGTGGTATCTTCCTGATCGACATAGCTCGTGCCTCCTTTTGGAAAGACCGCGGCATAGCCACGTTTCAATTGCTCGGATTTTGCTCTTTGCATCCGGTGCAAGGATTTTGCCAGTTTGCGCAATTGCGATGGCATTGCCTATGCGGGACTTTGGCTCAGGCGTTATTGGTGTGCCGGACCTTTCAGAGCCGCAGCCTGCGACAAACGCCAGCACCGAAAATGTGGCTAACGATGTCGATTGTGTGACGCCCACGCTTAGCTCTCCTGAAGCTTGTATCGTACAAGCCGAGTAACTGTCGTTGGTGGAGCGATATATGTTGCTCGATGCACCGGTGCATCAGGCTGCCTTGTTTTGGCACATGCCGCCAGCTTTGGTTCAGGTTGAATTTGAGAACTCAGTCAACAGATCAACACTATGTGTGCGCGAGGAGTGGCAACAGATGGCACAGTCAAAAGTCTATCAGAAAATGGGCCTATTTGGCCTTGCGTTGCTAGCGCTGGGTTTCGCGATCCCAGCCCATGCTTGCGAAGATCCAATGACCGAGTGCGCCCTTGATCAGCATGCAAATGTCAAATCGCAGACCAGCGACCCACAATCAGTATCTACATCTGACAGTACAGTACAGGCACCGCTAAAGGACGTTATCAGCTCTCGGCTCGTCAACAATCGTATGCTCGAAACCGGGACTTGGACGATGAACGACCAAGGGCAGGGGTTGATGACTATTAAGTCTGAAATAGGGCTGGCCTTTGACAATAAGGATACAGGCATAGGCGCGATCCGCTTTGTCAAAGGGGTGCACGATTTCGATATTGGTCCGCTCGGCTACGCCCGCATACAGCGTGAATTAAAGGGGATATTGCAGGGCCAACGGTCGATGTTCGACGGTGTTGCCAAAGACTGCGGTATCCGGCACCCTGGATTCTCAGCCGTCGATTGGCAACAAAACGGCCAACGCGGCGCATTTCAGATGACGGCAATCTGCCCTTTACCGGCAGACATTGAAGCCTTGCGTGCAAGCAATGTCGAAGCTTGGCGGACCATTGGGCGCTTGATGATGCGCAATGGACAAGCGGGCGTGAACGAAGAACTGTCTTTCAACGAACCTTTGGTACGCAAGCCGATGGAAATGGCGATGAGTTATCGTACGGCACGAGCCACCGCCTTTATCGATTGGCACGTCGCCCCCGATGGCAAAGGCTGGTTCGAGACAGTCGA
>JBEBKE010000146.1:0-5898 GCA_040079555.1 Sphingorhabdus sp.
ACCACCGAAAAATGTCGGATCGGCAAATCCTGTGCGGTTCAATTTCTGCCAATGCCCTTCGGCTGCGGCATGAAAGCGCCCTGCAATTAACGCGGCCTCTACGCCATAGCTGCTTTCCGATTTCGCTCCCGTCAACGTTCCGGTATCGATAAAGCGGATGTCGGTTGAATGCACCAAGGGTCGCTGGCGAAAGCGCGACGTCGTCAGCGTTTCACCCAAATCGCGCCAGTGATAGCTCGCACCAAAATGCGCCTGCGTCTCGCCAAATTTTGGCATGAACACCGCGCGGCCATCGACGCCTATCGTGTCGTTGCCATCGTTCGACAAAGCGCTGAAATCGTCAGTGAACACGCCCATCTGACCCAGAAACGCGCCAGCCCTATACTGCGCCGAAAGCCCCGCACGCCGTTCAAAACCAAACGCATCGGTAAAGGCGGAACGTTCGATAAAGCTGGTTTCATTGCTGCTCGACAATTCTTCCAGGCTTTGGAAATTATTGTGCTGCCCCGCAGTCACGGTCAGCCCTTTGTCCTTGTACGTCAAAAACGCGTCAGTAAACTCTGCCCCGCCCTCGGCAAAATCGAGTTCAAATTTATAGCCAAAGCCGCCGGGCATTGTTCCTTCAACACCCAGCCGCGCACGGCGCACTTCGTTCGAAAAGCCTTTGCTGTCATTGACGATGCTGCTCGGCGCGCTGACCGTCGCCGCATCATATTGAATGCGTCCGCGCGGCTTAAAGCTCCAGCCATCGGCGGTGGAGATTTCCGGTGCGCCTTTGAACTTGATTTCAGGGCCGCCCTTTTTCTCGGGAACAGGCGGAGCATGAGCGGCCGATGGCGGCGCAGGCGCAGCAGAGACGGCGTCTAGCTTTGCTGAAATCGCCGCAAGCTGTTCTTTTAATACAGCAACTTCGGCACGAAGCTTTGCCACTTCTGCGTCTTCAGTTTGAGCCAATGCCGGGCTGGCGATAACCATCGAAACCGCAGCAACGCTGGCAAACAATGTGCATTTCAAAGCAGACATCACGCAAAACTCCCACATATTTTGGCGGGATTTTGCTACCAGTCAAAAGCTGCGCCGCCAATCTGCAACTCCAGTATGACAGCTTTATTACAGCTTTATGACAATGACAGTTTTATTGCAGGCGTGTGACACGGCTGTCACACGCCTGCTTTGCGCGGGCTGATTGCCTTGAATTGAGCTTCGCGCGCTAGGCTTAGAACTTGACCGATGCTTCCAACCCAAACGTGCGGGGCGCATTGAAATTTCCATAATCGCCCAAAACAGAACCATTCGCATTCGACCGGCGATAAATGTGCGATTCATTAAACACATTTCGCGACCACAATGCGATCGTCAGTTGCTGCCCAGCGTCTGACACCGGAATATCGGCAAGCGAGAGCCGCGCGTTCACAAGAAAGCTTTTCTCATTCTTCACCGCCTCATTATCAAATGTGAAACTTGGCGAGGAATAGTTTGCATCGGCGTGAAATTTGATCGCCGCACCGGCACCACCCACGGGAACTTCATAGTCGATCGAGCCTGAAAGTGCGTGTTTGGGTGTGTAGACGATAAACACTTGCTGAAACACCGGCGCGGTCACGGGCGGCGTCAGCGTGGCGTTCAACGCCTCTTGCACCGTGTTCCGCGCTGGCGGGATTTTCGTATAAGTATACGCATAGGAAAGCCCCATCGACAGCGAATTGGTTGGCCGAATGGTCAGATCCGCTTCAATCCCTCGGATTTTCGTTGTTCCTTCTGCATTCACGGTTTCCAACGTGTTACGGACGGTTCCGTTAGTTTGCGGAATGAAAAAGTTGAAGTCGACTTGGCTGTCCGTGCGATCCATGATGTAGCCAGCAAGGTTCAGGCGGACAGTGCGATCAAAAAATTCGCCTTTCATGCCCAGCTCATAAGATTTTACCGATTCTGGATCGAACGAACGATAGGTCAACGACCGCGAACTGGCGCCACCTGCCCGATAGCCAGTGGCATATTTGGCATAGAAATTGATATCGCTTGTCGCTTCCCAAGCCAGCGTCACCAAAGGATCGAAACGGTTGTTGTTCTGTGTAAAGGTCAAGCTTGAGGCCGCGCCGTTCAACGTAAACAGCGCGCCGTTTTTCTTATCTTTGGTGTAGCGCCCACCGACGGTCAAATGAAGCTGTTCCAATCCTGCTGGCGTATAGGTCGCCTGACCATAAGCCGCATAGCTTTTTGCAAAAGCGACGCTAGCGCGGGCCGTGGGCGATAAAGGATAGGTAGCAGGATCAACGATACTAAAGCCTGTGCCGTCGGCGTTCCAGCGGTTCGTATTCGGCGTGCGTGCCGCATCCTCGGCGCGTTCGTTGAAATAATAGACGCCCGCCACAAAATCGATGTTGTCGCCGAGATTGCCAACTGCTTGCAGTTCTTGGCTAAACTGGCGTTGGTCTAGCGTCGCGATGCTGTAGCGGCTGAACGTCGTGTTAGGCAGGAACACCGGCGTGCGATAGGCTCCGCCAGAGTTATCAAACTGACGGTCACTGACGGTGCGCCATGCCGTGATCGACCGCAGCTCGATATTTTCGCCCGCTTTCCATTTGATGTTGCTGAATACACCAAAGGTTTTGCCGACGCTGGGTTCTTGCGGAACGCCTATGTCTGCGGTGTGGATGCGCTCAGAATTCACCGACACAATCGACGGTAAGGGCGCGATGAAGCCCGATGGAACCCGATTGCTGTTCGCTGCAATCTGCGCCAGCGTCGCAACGGGGCGACCAAGCGGGTTGTAATTCAGCAGCTGACTGAGGAACGACGTGTTCGCATCGCGGCCAATGTCAGCCGATACGGTCGCAGTCAGCGTGTCGGTCGGCTGCCACTTAATGGCGACCCGTCCGCCGGTGCGGTGAAAATAGTTCCAGCCAAATTGCCCCGACAGCGGATTTTTTGTCGTCGCATTTTGGTGCTGAATACCGGCGTCCAGCTTGATCGAGAAGCCCGCTACTTCGGGCAGGTCCAGCCGCAATTGACTGCTATACGAACCAAAGCTGCCAATACCTGCAGTGGCCCGCCCGCCAAACTCACCAGTCGGCTGCCGCGTGACAATGTTGACGGCGCCGCCCTCTGTATTGCGGCCGAACAAAGTGCCTTGAGGTCCCTTTAGCACTTCAACACGTTCGATATCGAGGAACCCGGAGTTTAATCCGTGCTGACGCCCCAAATAGACACCATCCATGTAAACGCCGACGCCCTGTTCGCGCGCGGGCTGGTTGGCATCGCCAGGTACAATGCCGCGCATCCCGACAGTCAAAGCCGTCTGGCGCGATTCAAATGTTGCAACACGCAATGACGGGATACCGCCATCTGCCAAATCCAGCAGGCTTTGCACCTGGCGCTTTTTCAAATCCTCTTCGCCCATCACCGCCATAGAAATCGGCGTGTCCTGCAAATTGGTTTCACGCTTTGTCGCGGTAACAACAATTTCAGTGAGGCCGTCGCTATCCTGAAGCGCATCGCCTGCGTCAACCGTTGCTGAGATATCTTCCGCTGCAAAGACAGGCGTTGCAGTGGCAAGAGCCATCGCGGTTCCACAGAAATAGGCGGATTTAAAGTACATGTGATAAAGTCCCTGTATCGATTCGTTGACTGACAAGGGCGCTTTAGGGTCGAGGCATGACAGCTAGGCGTCAATTGCATGACATTGCCACGTCAACTTTGTAGCATTTTTGTGACGACGGAACTGAACAGGCAAAGTTGCGCTTTACGCTTGCGTAAACGTAAAGGCCGTGCCAATTCCCGCGCGAATTATTCGGGAGTCGCCGCATAGCGGTTTCCGCAGCATTGGAGATACGAAATGACCATCAGCTTTAAAGACAAAGTTGCCATTGTAACCGGCGCAGGCGGCGGTTTGGGCCGGGCCTATGCTCTTGAACTCGCAAAGCGCGGCGCAAATGTGGTGGTCAATGACCTTGGCGGATCGCGCGACGGCACCGGTCATTCCGATGCGGCGCTGAAAGTCGTTGAAGAGATTAAAGCTGCTGGCGGCGAAGCGATGTCGAACGGCGGCAGCGTCACTGAATATGATCAGATGGTCGAAATGGTCGCCAAGGCCAAAGAAGCCTGGGGCGGCGTGCATGTGTTGATCAACAATGCGGGCATCTTACGCGACAAAAGCTTTACCAAAATGGAAATGGCCGATTTCCGGCTGGTCGTTGATGTCCATTTGAACGGTTCGGCCAACTGCACCAAAGCGGTGTGGGATTTGATGCGCGAACAGAATTATGGCCGCATCCTTATGACAGCATCGTCCACCGGCCTTTACGGCAATTTCGGCCAAGCCAATTACGGCGCGGCAAAGCTGGGCCTTGCCGGCCTGACCAAGACGCTGCACCTTGAAGGCGCGAAGTATAACGTCAAATGCAACACCATCGCCCCGATCGCAGCAACACGCATGACCGAAGACATTTTGCCGCCAGCGGCCTTTGCGATGTTCGACCCGGTCAATGTCGTTCCCGCCGCTTTGTTCATGGTATCCGAAGATGCCCCGTCGAACGTCATCATGGGCGCTGGCGCTGGCTTCTTCCACACCGCGCACGTCACCATGACACAGGGCTCATTGTTGCAGGGTGATGACTTGTCGCCAGAAGGCGTTGCCGCCAATTTCGCTGCAATCAGCGACCGGACTGGCGAGACTGTGCCACAAACCGGCGGCGAACAGTCGATGCAGGCGATGAAGCTGTTGCAGGCAGCGGCTGGAAACTAAGCCGAATAAAATTGAGGGAGCCGAGCCGCCGCCCCGGATTATGGGTCGGCGGCTTTGTTCGTTCTGCGCTCCGAAAGGGGCGTACTAACAAATGCTTAACCATAAATCCGCTATATTAGCCGCGGATGTATGGCCGGGTAAGCCTTTGGAAACCACTGATGTGGCTGCTTGCGGCTGCAATTCTGTTATGCGGAATTGCGGCTAGGCCAGCATTCGCCCAATCCTGTGCCCCCGCGACCACGCAAGGGACCGCGCCTGCGGGCTGGGAAACTTACTGCTGGTTGAATTTTTCTACGTACAACGATGCGACTGCACGCTCCCCCGCTGGGCAAAATTTTGCGATCCCACTGACCGACGGATCAACGCTCAATTTCAACCTAAAGGTCACACCCACTAACGCCACGGCTTTTCGGGCTACATCGGCACCGTCATGGACCGGAGCAGCCGTCGGGAATACTGCGTTCCTTGGGATTCCGGGCAGCCCGATTTTGTACACCAATTCTGGCGGCCCAAAATCGATCACTTTTTCCGCCATATCAATCACGCCCGCACCCGGGGCAGCCGCAGTGTCGACCTATTCCTTCGTTGCGGCCGACGCAGAATCGACGAACAATGGGGAAAATCTGCAATTCGTCACCAATGGCGGCAATTGGACGATATTGGATCAGGTGAATCCGATTTCTGGTAACACCTATCCCACAATATCGGGCACGGGCACTAACACATTCACCGAAACCGGCGTTGCAGGCACCGTTGGTGGCTACATCGTGGCATCAACAAGCCCGACGACTGTGACAGCCAATATGCAGGCTGGCGGCTTGCAAGGTGCGATGTTTGCAGTGCGTTTTGCCTCGATGCGATTGCGCAAATCCATTGTTGGCGCACGCGTTGATCCCACCGACCAGTTTAACTTTCGCGTTACCTCCACCGCATCCGGCACTGTCTTGGCAAGCGGCGCGACCAGCGGCACCGGCAACGGTCCGTTTGCCGCAGCACCGCTTTCGCTAGCATCTGGATTGGGACTGACGATTTCAGAAACGATGGCGGCGGGCAGCGCGAGTGCATTGTCGAAATATCAAGGCAGGTTATCGTGCACAAACGGCACGGCCAGCTCAACGACGCCGTTGCCCAACAATGTCGTGACAACATCGTAT
>JBEBKE010000147.1:0-5848 GCA_040079555.1 Sphingorhabdus sp.
TCTCTCAATTTATTCGGCTTTAATGACGGAACGAAACGCAGCTACCCATTCGGCCGGTTGCCGCGCCGGACGGCCATCGGGGGCAACGAACGCCGCCTTCACTATTGCCGTGACCAGCGTTTCACCATCACGGCTGACTGTTTGATGAATATCACAACTCGCCCCGCGAACCGCGGTGGTGATGCTGGTCACCAGCAACGCGTCGTCAAAATGCGCAGGCTTTCGATATTTCATGTTCATTTCGGTCACGGCATAAGCGCCGTTCCCCGCATCATGTGCGCCGCGCTGATCAATTCCCAGCCGCGCGAGCATGTCAGACCGCGCGCGTTCCATAAAATGCAGATAGCGCGCGTGATAGACGACCCCGGAAAAGTCGGTGTCCTCAAAATAGACCCGAACTGCGAAATGGTGCTGGTGGCCGTCGAATTGGCCTTGATAGGGTTGAGTGGCGGTCATGCAAAATCGGCTTACCGGTTGTAACTTGGCGCGGAAAGGGGGTTTGGCGCGCGCAGACTCGGTTGGTCGCCTAGATGACTCGGGTCACCCCTATTTATCAAACAGCCCATCCTGCGCACCCGCAGGCGGATTGAGACCCAAATGCTTCCAGCCCGGCGGGTTCAACGCACGCCCGCGCGCCGTCCGCGCGATCAGGCCGAGTTGTAGCAAATAGGGCTCGACCACATCCTCGATGGTATCGCGCGGTTCGGATAGCCCCGCCGCCAGCGCTTCTACCCCCACAGGTCCACCGCGATAAATGTCGGCGATCATCGTCAGATAGCGCCGGTCCATCGCGTCCAGCCCCAGATGATCGACCTCCAGCCGGTTGAGCGCGCTGTCGGCGATTTTGGCGGTGACGGTGGTTTCGCCCGCGACATTGGCAAAGTCACGCACGCGGCGCAGCAACCGCCCGGCAATCCGCGGCGTGCCCCGCGCCCGCTTTGCAATCTCGCGCGCACCATCGGGCGCAATGCCCAGATCGAGCAAGCGCGCGGCGCGGGTGACGACCAGCTCCAGCTCATCATGCGTATAGAAATTCAGCCGCACCGGAATACCAAAGCGATCGCGCAAAGGCGTGGTCAACAGCCCCTGCCGCGTGGTTGCACCGACAAGCGTGAAGGCAGGCAAGTCGATCCGCACCGACCGGGCAGACGGCCCCTCGCCGATCATGATATCCAGTGCACGATCCTCCATCGCAGGATAGAGGATTTCCTCAACCACAGGGCTTAAGCGGTGAATTTCGTCAATGAACAGGACGTCGCCATCTTCAAGGTTGGTCAGCAGCGCCGCAAGATCGCCCGACTTGGCGATGACCGGGCCAGAGGTCGCGCGAAAGCCGACCCCCATTTCCTTCGCCACAATCTGCGCCAATGTGGTTTTGCCAAGTCCGGGCGGGCCGAAAAACAGCACATGATCGAGGGCGTCGCCGCGAGACTTTGCGGCCTCGATAAAGACGCGCAGGTTTTCTCGCGCCGCCTGCTGGCCGATGAATTCGGACAGGGTTTTGGGACGCAAAGCGGCGTCGATATCCTCAGGCTTGCGCATGGGGGTCAGGTGGGGGTTGTCAGTCATGATCGATGTCGTCGCCAATGATCTCTACCCAGCTATGCTTGCGGCTTTCGTATATCGAAAATGAAGGCTTTGGAAATGCTGGATCAGCGAATGCTCCAATTGCCACTGCCGTTAAATCGGGAAATGGACCTGCCTTATAAACGACCGTAGCACCGCAATTTGGGCAGAAATAAAATTTGCCTACAGATCCACTATCGCCTGAATGTTCGTACAATTTTGAAACGCCGGTTACAGAAACCGCCGAGTCGGGAAAACGCGCTTGGGCTGTGAAAGAACTTCCTGATCTTTGCTGGCATTTCAAACAATGACATACCGAGACGCGGACTGGGTCGCCGGTGCAAATCGCGGAGAGTTGGCCGCAGCGGCACGTGGCTGTGCGGGTCACGTGGGTACCGACCTTGCCAGTTTTTGCATTTCATCCTCTATGCGAAGACTGAGCTTATCGACATCCACCCCAAATTTGACCTGCAGCTCCCGCACTTCATCTTCCAATAAGTTATTTGCAACATCAAAAATCGCAACAGCATTTTCGTAGGAAGAAATCAAAGTACTCCTCCCTTCTTCACTGTATATTTGCTCAGCATGATCACGTTGGAAATGATGAACTAGGTTATTCCGAACAACCTTACATGTATCCAGCAGATCTAACAGCTCTGATGAAAACTCACTTGTAGCTTTTATCCGCTTTACAATGACTCCAAAGGGCATTGAAAAACCCTCATCGAAGAATTTATCATAAGCGGCCTCCCAAGCCGCGGCACTAGAAAATGATCGCATTTTTGAGACCATTTCCACGGTAAAAAGTGCATGCAGCGAAGCATATTCTAAGACGTTTGACGCATGAACTGCTAAGCCCAAGTTCGCGAAAACCTCTTTCGATTGCTCCACGGTGAGACGGTCATCCAAGTTTACGACCGCAGTGGATGAATTAATTTTCACCGCGAAGCCCTCTTCAACGCCAGCCTGACCAGCGCATCCAACGTCGCGTCCGCGCCCAATTCCTCAACCGCCTGCGCCACCGCACTCCCCGCCTCGCCGGGTTTGAAGCCAAGTCCAGTCAGCGCGGACACCGCGTCGCTCGCATGGCCGCCCGAACCGCCACCAGCCGCCGCCAGCCTTGCGCCGCCCCCAAGCCCCGCGAGCGCGCCGACCTTATCCTTCAACTCATTCACAATCCGGCTCGCCAATTTCGGGCCGACGCCGTTGGCGCGGGCCACCATCGCGGCATCGCCCGTGCTGATCGCCATTGCCAAATCCGCGGGTTCAATTGCCGATAGGATCGCCAGCCCGACCTTTCCGCCCACGCCCTGAACACCCGTCAGTAAACGAAACCAGTCGCGTTCTTCGCGGGTGGCAAAGCCGATCAGACGCTGGTCATTTTCCGACACCTGCATTTCGGTGAACACCGTGGCGAAATCGTCAGTCTTGCCGAGCGCCGCCAAAGTCCGCGCGCTGGCCTGCACCAGATAGCCGACGCCGTTCACGTCGATAACCAGATGGTCAACGCCCGTTTCGTCTATCCGGCCATAGAGTTTTGCGATCATATCCATGGGTTAGCTTGGGTTGCGGCAATCGGCAAGCAAAAGAGAACATCGTGCGAACGACGATGCCGCGTAATGAGCGCCTAACGTTTCCATCAGGCGCTCATTACGCCGTATTCAGTTAGAACTTAAAGCCAGCCTCGACGCCCCAAATACGCGGTTCGTTGACAAAGCCAGTCAGGTTGTTGAAATCGATGCCGCCGACTGCGGATGTGTCCTTGGTAATGTTGCGAACAAACGCGGCAATATCGAATGCGTCGGTTTTATAGCCAACCCGCAGGCCGCCTTCGAGCATGCTTTTGTCCTGGAACTCAATCGATTCGTACAAGAAAAAGTTGATCTTCGAACGGTAGGCCCAATCGGTATAGGCATAGACTTCGCCATTACCGACAGGAATGCCATAGCGCGCCGTCCAGTTGGCGATCCAGCGCGGGCTTTGCGGCAGGCTGTTGCCGTTGATGTTGACGATGGCTGCCGAGAATGGAGCTGCAGCAACAACAATGGGGTCAAGCGGAGTGCACAACGACACATTGGGGAACGTGTCAACGCGGACTGCACCGCACGCAGCAGTGGTCAGCCCCGCATCACGAATGCTGGTGTTGTTATAGCTGATGCCAGCCGTCAACAACAATGCAGCGGTGGGTTTGAATTCCAGATCAGCTTCAAAGCCATAGCCACGCACCATATTGGCGTTGATCAAACGGTTAGCATTCACGCCGCCGCCAACTGCGGTCAATTGCGCGTCTTTCAGTTCATAATAGAAACCGTTGACGTTGAACCGCGCACGACCGTCTAGGAAAGTCGATTTGATACCGCTTTCATAGGATGTGATGGTCTCTGACTTGCCAATGGTCACACCGCTTTCCAGCGGCGTTAGCGTCGCAGGCGGGAACAAGATGCGGCCCTGGATCGACGGCGCGCGATAGCCGCGAGCGACGCGGGCATAGACGTTCACATCATCCATTGCGGCATAAGTCGCGCTGAGATCCCAAGTGATGTTGTTGTCGCTGACACGGCGATTGACTGTGCCAAGCGGGTTTTGCAAGAAGCCGGGAAATTGCGTATCCTTGCTACGCGCCGCGACAAAACGGCGCTTGTCGTCATTATACCGAATGCCGCCGGTGACGCTAAACTGATCGTTCAGCCGATAGGTCAACGAACCGAACACGCCATAGGCTTTGCTGTTCTGTTCCTGCGAAACGCGGATGTTTACGCCGTCTGGCAGGTTGTTGGGATCACCCAATGTCGAATAGTTATCCGACACGATTTCGAGATCTTCGTCGAAGTAGAAAACGCCTGCCTGATAGCTCAACGGGCCATCGCCGTTGCTCGCGATACGGAATTCCTGTGTGAACTGGCTCAAACGTGGCAGGCTGTCACGGGTTTCGGCGGTGAACGGAATTTCACCGGGCCCATAAAGATTGGGTGGCAAAAAGTTAGCGCCGAAACCACCGTCGACATCGCCAACCGAAGTTGCGTCGCCCTGCCAAAGGCTGGTGACCGAAATCAGCGACACAGCACCTGCATCATAAGTGATGCGCGCTGTTGCGTTCTGCGTATCCACGCGTTGTTCGTTTTTGCCGTCAATTGACGCGCGATAGCGGTTGAAATTTGCGTTCAGCCCTTGTTGTCCGCGTGTGAAAACATTGCCGCGGAACAAGCGTGCGGTGCCATCGAGTGAACGAAACTGACCGGTCAGCAAAATGTCGAGTTCATCGCTGGGCTTGAACAAAAACTGCAGACGCGCAGCATATTCTTCATAGCCTTCAAATGCATTTTTGGTTGTGCCAGCAGGAACGACATTGTCGACATAATCGTCTTGCCGTTGATACATGGCCGATAGGCGAACGCTTACTTTTTCGCCAAGCGGCCCGCCGACTGCACCCTGCGCATTGATGGCGTTGAAACGGCCATAAGAGATTTTGCCATAGCCACCTGCAACATCGCTTGGTTTAACGCTGTCAAATTTGACGATGCCAGCCGGTGTGTTGCGGCCGAATAATGTGCCTTGCGGACCGCGCAACACTTCGACGCGTTCCATGTCGAAAACCGGGAAGCCTTTGAGGATCGGGTTTTCAAGGACAACATCATCATAAACCAGACTGACAGGCTGCGATGCGTTAAAATCAAAATCGGTGTTGCCAAGGCCGCGGATGTAAAAACGCGGAAATGTACGCCCGTAGGAAGACTCTACAAGCAGGCTGGGAACGCGGCCAGAAATGCCGCGAATATCGAAACCGCCTGCGGAAATTGCATCAAGCTTTTCATCGCTGAGCGCAGTGACCGACAACGGCACATCCTGCAGATTTTCTTCGCGGCGTTGTGCGGTAACAACGATCTCTTGCAGACCAGCGTCGTCGACGGTCTCGTCTTGCGCAGCGGCAGGGGTTGCGATGACAAGAGCAACGGCAAGCGTCGCGGTTGCGGTGGATGCATGTAGAAATTGACGAACAGGGCGCATTGGAAGACCTCCGGGATGGTCGATTGGGGATAAGGGACTCGGCTGTTATCGCCGATGCGAAAGCCCTAGACGTCGTCGGAAATAGGTCAATGACGCCATCGGCATCGGCGGCATTTTACAACTAGCCTGTGGCTTGGCGGTGACAGTATTTCCGGCCTAAAAACTCATCTCATCATAAATCCGCAACAAATCCCCGCCCCATTCGCCGTGATATTTGGCGAGCAGCACCTCGGCCGGCGTTTTCCCCGAAGCGACGACTTCGCGCAATGGATCAAGG
>JBEBKE010000148.1:0-5812 GCA_040079555.1 Sphingorhabdus sp.
TCACATTTCCCCACGTTCGCGTCGGATCGCATACCATTTTTCGACATTGGCGTTGTGTTCTTCCAACGTGTTGGCAAACACATGACCGCCTTTGCCATCCGCGACGAAAAACAGTGCCTCGGTTTTCGCTGGATTCAGTACAGCCTCAATCGCGGCCCGCGAAGGGTTCGCAATCGGTCCTTTTGGCAGGCCAACCATCGCATAGGTATTGTAGTCGTTGACCGCCGAAATTTCCGACTGACGGATGCGGCGACCCAGCGGTTTACCCTTGGTAATCGGATAGATGATCGTCGGATCGGCCTGCAGCATCATGCCCTTGGTAATGCGGTTGGAATAGACGCCTGCGACGGTTTTCAGTTCTGACTTTTTCGATGTTTCCTTCTCCACGATGGAGGCAAGGACAATCGCTTCTTCCTGCGTCTTTACAACGCTATCGGCGCTTTTCTTTGGCCATAGCTCCGCCATCGCCTGCGTCATCGCGGCTTGCATGCGCTGCACCACAGCGGCGCGGGTTTCGCCTTTTTCAAAAGCGTAGCTATCGGGTAGAACCGAACCTTCCGCTGGAACCGGAATGGTGCCAGTCAGCATGTCATTCGCCATCAGCCGGTCAAAAATCATGACCGAAGGCATGCCCTCTGGAACTGTCACCATCCGCTGCACAGTTTTACCGCCCGTCAAAATCGACAGAATATCCGCGTTCGATGCACCTGCAGGAACACGGAACTCACCGGCTTTGATCGTGCTGGTCGCGCCGAAAATGCGTGCGCGGTTGACGAAGGCATCAGCGGATTTGACAATGCCACCCTTTTGCAGCTGCGCGGCGACTAAACGAATGCCGGACCCCGGCTTTACCACTACCGTCACTTCGCGCGTCGACGGCCCAGCGGCATGCCAGCCATAGACAAAATTCCCGCCGACCAAGGCAATCAGCAAGGCCGGAACAATCAGCATCCATTTGATCGCACGCGCCATAAAGTCAGATCGCCTTCATAATCAGGCTGGCATTGGTACCGCCAAAGCCAAAGCTGTTGTTCAGCACAGCGTTTACCGCGCGCTTCTTGGCGACCAAAGGCACCAGATCAACGCCTTCGGTGCCCTCATCGGGATTCTCCAGATTGAGCGTTGGCGGCACGATTTGATCGCGCAGTGCAAGGATGCAGAAAATGGCTTCAACAGCCCCTGCACCGCCCAGCAAATGGCCGATTGCCGATTTGGTCGAACTCATCGACACTGTGCTGATCGCGTCGCCGAACAGGCGCTTTACTGCAGCCAGCTCAATCGTATCGGCCATCGTCGATGTCCCGTGCGCGTTGATATAGTCGATATCAGCTGGGGTCATCCCTGCCTTTTTCAGCGCCATTTGCATCGACCGGAACGCGCCATCACCTTCGGGATGCGGGGCCGTTACGTGGTTGGCATCGCCTGAAAGACCATAGCCGACAACCTCTGCATAGATTTTTGCGCCGCGTGCCTTTGCGTGCTCATATTCTTCCAGAACAACAACGCCTGCGCCTTCGCCCATAACGAAACCGTCACGGTCTTTGTCATAAGGGCGGCTGGCGCGTTCTGGTTCGTCGTTAAACGCAGTGCACAATGCGCGAGCCTGAGCAAAGCCAGCGATTCCCAGCGGACAAATCGTCGCCTCTGCGCCGCCAGCGAGCATCACATCCGCATCATCGTCGCGGATCATTCGCGCTGCGTCGCCAATCGAGTGCGCGCCTGTGGAACAAGCCGTTACAACCGCATGGTTTGGCCCCATCAGGCCGTATTTGATCGACACTTGGCCAGAGATCAGATTGATAAGCCGACCGTGAACAAAATGCGGCGAAACGCGGCTTGGGCCTTTTTCCGCCAGCAGCAACGATTCGCTTTCAATACCTGGCAAGCCGCCAATGCCCGACCCAATCGAACAACCCGCACGCAGGCGTTCTTCATGTGACATCTCTGTCAGACCGGCGTCTTCCAACGCTTGTCCAGCCGCATCGATGCCGAAAATAATAAAGGGATCGACTTGCCGCTGAACCTTGTGGTCGACGCGCTTGTCGGGATCAAAGCCCCAAGGGTGATCCTTTGGCTTTACCTCACAAGCGATATGGCATTTTTGGTCGCTATGGTCGAAATGCGTGATAATGCCCGCACCCGATTTTGACGCAAGAATATTGGCCCAGCTGGTCTCCACATCGGCGCCCAAAGGCGTGACTAGACCCAATCCGGTTACAACGACGCGACGCATCAAACGCCCTCCCTTATAGTATCAATCTCGGCTTAACGCTCGCGTCCTTTATGGGAAACCAGCGCCAAAATGCAAACGGCTTTCCAGTTTGGTCAACCCAAGCCGGAAAGCCGCGTAATTTTTATCCAAATTGGCTGCAATGCGCAGCGCAAATTCAGCTGTTGCTGTTGATAAAGTCGATTGCGTCCTTAACGGTTGCAATTTTTTCAGCAGCATCGTCGGGGATTTCGACGTTGAATTCTTCTTCAAACGCCATGACCAGCTCGACAATGTCAAGGCTGTCTGCACCAAGATCATCGATGAAGCTTGCTTCTTCGGTCACCTTGTCGGCTTCTACGCCCAGATGTTCGACCACGATCTTTTTTACGCGTTCTGCAGTATCGCTCATATCTTTGCCCCTTCGTTGTTGGGAGGATGAATTTCGAATTCAGCCCCTAATGCCCTGCCGCGCCGCTGGCAAGAGGGCAGCGGCGAATTGGACGAAAGCTTCGTTAAATGTGCACAGAAAATGCAAGACGATGACATCGACCTAATTGCCTAAAACTGTCTCAAAGCATCGCCATTCCGCCATTTACGTGCAGGGTGTGTCCGGTGACATAGCCAGCCTCGCGCGACGCCAGATAGGTAACCGCTGCGCCGATATCGCTTCCCTCGCCCATACGCCCCATGGGGATACGACCGTTAAGCGCCTCTTTTTGCGCATCGGGCAGGCTGTCGGTCATCGCCGTTCGGATAAAGCCGGGAGCGACGCAATTGACTGTGACGTTGCGGCTGGCGAGTTCAGCGGCCAATGCTTTCGACATGCCGACAAGGCCAGCCTTTGACGCTGCATAGTTGATCTGCCCGGGATTGCCCGTTGCGCCAACGACGCTGGTGATGGTGATGATCCGGCCAAAACGCGCCTTCATCATCGGTTTCGTCGCCGCGCGCATCAGGCGGAATGCACCTTCAAGGTTGATCCGGATAACCTCGTCCCACTCTTCGTCCTTCATGCGCATCGCAAGGTTATCGCGCGTCACGCCCGCATTGTTCACCAATATGTCGATCTGTCCCAGTTTTTTGAGAGCGGCAGGAACGAGCGCCTCGACGCTATCCTTCTCGCCTAGGTTGCATGCGATGGCGACATGATCGCCGCCAAGCGAAGCGCGAAACGCCTCTAGCTTTTCGACATTGCTGCCCGATACCGCCAGCCGCGCGCCCTGCCCGGCCAGTGCCGCGCAAATCGCGCTGCCGATGCCGCCAGAGGCACCTGTGACCAAAGCTGTCATGCCGGTGAGATCGAACATCAGTCTTTTCCTTCTTTTTGGTTCACGCAGAGGCCGCAGGGTTCGCGGAGTCTTTATGATTATTAACAACGCGGCGGATTCCATCTTTCAACGACAATCCGCCAAAATTTATCACGAGTCCAACAGGTAGCTTCATCAGCCGGAGATATGTCAGCAATTGCTTTGCGTGAAGAGTGCTTGGCTGGTCGACAGATTTTATTTCAACGACAAGCTGTCGGTCCACCAACAGGTCAATTTTAAACGCATTGGTAAAGTGGGTGCCTTCAAATTCGATGTCGATCGGCATTTGCCGATCAACCCGATATCCAAGTTCAATCAATTTGCCGACCAGCACGGTCTCATACACTGATTCAAATAGCCCCGGGCCCAAAGCACTGTGTATCCGCATCGCAAGCCCGATTACGCCACTGGTGACATCATCAATATGTTTCAACTGATCTTCTCCGCGCACTCTGCGCACTCTGCGTGAACCAAACTACTCCCCACGAAACTCCGGTGTGCGTTTTTCGATGAAGGCATTGATCGCTTCATCATTGTCGCTTGTGTTGTGCGCAAGGCTTTGCATCGCTGCGGACATTTCGAGGATGTTTTTCAGATCCGCCATCTGCCCTTCGCGCAGCAATCGTTTGGTCATGCGCACTGCGTGGGGCGGGTTTGCCGCAATTTTGGCGGCGATTTCCTTGGCTTTGGTCATCAAGTCCGCGTCAGCGACGACATGACTGACAAGACCGATTTTTAGTGCCTCGGCCGCATCAATCGTTTCGCCGGTCAGCGCCAGCTCGGTCGCACGGCTGAAACCGACAATGCGCGGCAGCAGCCATGCGCCGCCGTCGCCGGGTATGATTCCTAGCTTCACAAAGCTTTCGGCAAATTTTGCGCTTTCTGCCGCGACGCGAATGTCGCACATCGTTGCAAGGTCCAGTCCCGCACCGATGGCATGGCCGTTGACGGCGGCGACGACCGGCACTTCCAATGCCTGAAACATCAATGGCAGTCGCTGAATGCCGTATTTATAGTTGCGCCGCGTTTCCACGGGATTACTCGACCGAAGGCCGCCGCTGTCAGGCCGCATCTGCTTTAGATCACCGCCAGCGGAGAAGGCTGTGCCGGCGCCTGTGAGGATGACACATCGCACTGAAATATCACGATCCGCTGCCTCAAAAGCCGCGCACATCGCATCGACCACCGCGACATCAGAAATCGGGTTGCGCTTTTCGGGCATGTTCAGGGTTATGGTGAGAATACTGTCTTCTTGGACTACGAGTATTGGTTCCTGAAATTTCGAATCGTGAGTTATAAGCACATCCGACAATTCGATTCCTAACACATCAATTATACCTAAAACGGCATCAATGGACGGTTTTTTGCTCTGACCTCTTTCAAGAATATCTCTTACTAGATCTCTATTTTGACCGTCAGATGCCAGCAATGAAAGTCTATTTTTAGAAATACCCGTTTTGCTAAGGCCAATTTCAATCGCAGCTTTGAACTTGTTGATATCTAAACGAGGCTTTCCGGTCATGCTCAAAGCTCCTTCAGGGCGGCTTCGATGTCATCCATCGAAATCAGGCTAGTCGTTGTCACTCCGTCGCCTGCGCTGCGCTTAACCATAGGCGACAGCACTTTGCCGCCAAATTCATAGAATTGCGACACTCCTGCCGCTGCCATCGCTATCGCCGATTCGCGCCAACGGACACGGCCGGTGACTTGTTCAATCAGCAAACGGCGAATTTCATCCGCATCTGAAACAGGGGATGCAATAACATTGGCGAATACTGGCACATAAGGCGCGTTGATTACGGTTTGCCCCAACGCGTCGGCCATGCGGTCCGCCGCTGGCTGCATCAACGGACAGTGAAAGGGAGCCGAAACGGGAAGCAAAATCCCGCGTTTAATACCGTGATCTTTCACCAATTCAATAGCGCGTTCAATTGCGCCTTTATGGCCAGAAATAACCACCTGCGACGGATCATTATCATTGGCGACGGTGCAAGTTTCACCCTCCGCTGCTGCCTCGGCCAAAGCCTCCGCCTTTTCGATGTCTGCACCCAACAGCGCTGCCATCGCGCCGACACCAACGGGCACCGCCGCCTGCATCGCTTGACCGCGTAATTTAAGGAGGCGTGCGGTCGTGGCCAAATCTATAGCACCAGCAGCACAAAGCGCCGAATATTCGCCCAGACTGTGCCCAGCCACAAAATGCGCCTTTTCCGCCAGCGTGACGCCGCCCTCGATTTCCAAAACACGCAGTGTCGCAATCGCATTGGCCATGATCGCGGGTTGCGCATTTTCG
>JBEBKE010000149.1:0-5787 GCA_040079555.1 Sphingorhabdus sp.
GTCAGCTCGACACCCATGAAATCATTCTTGGGCCATTTGCCCGCTTGCGTCTGCGCGTTCGCCTCTGGGATTTGGCGTGCAAGGGCAAACATTAAGGCGACGGCATGTTCAGCGGTGGTGATTGAGTTGCCGAACGGCGTGTTCATCACGACCACACCCTTGGCCGATGCGGCAGGAATATCGACGTTATCAACGCCGATACCAGCACGGCCAATGACTTTCAAATTGGTCGCGGCATCGATGATTTCTTTCGTGGCTTTGGTTGAGCTGCGGATCGCAAGGCCATCATATTGCCCGATAATTGCTTTCAATTCTTCGGGAGTCTGACCGGTGATGACATCGACGTCGCAACCGCGTTCGGTGAAGATCAGTGCGGCGTTGGGGTCCATTTTGTCGGAAATAAGTACGCGGGGTTTTGTCATGGTTTTTCTCCGGAGAGGCGAGAAAGTAGGGACTGTCCCTACTTTTCAGTGGCAATGAGAGTGGTGAACGAGGCGTCGCGAAAAGTAGGGAAAGTCCCTACTTTCTCGCCTCAGCCCATGCCCAATCGAGCCACGGCCCGAGAGCTTCGATATCGGCAGTGTCCACCGTCGCACCGCACCAGATACGCAGGCCTGCAGGCGCATCGCGGTAACCGGCGATGTCATAGGCTGCACCTTCAGCATCGAGCAGCGCAGCGAACTTCTTGATGAAATCCTCATCCGCACCTTCAACCGTTAGGCAAACCGATGTCTTTGACCGCGTCGCTTTATCCTTAGCCAGATGACCAAGCCAAGGTCGGCCAGCAACGATCTTGTCCAGCGCCGCGGCATTGGCATTGCTGCGAGCCATTAAGCCTTGCAAACCACCTTCAGTTTTCGCCCATTCCAGCGCAAAGATTACATCTTCGACAGCCAGCATCGACGGCGTGTTGATCGTTTCGCCTTTGAAGATACCTTCGGCCAGAGCGCCTTTTGACATCAGACGGAAGATTTTCGGCAGCGGCCAAGCCGGTGTATAATTCTCCAGCCGCTCAACAGCGCGCGGCCCGAGGATAATCACGCCATGCGCACCCTCGCCGCCCAGCACTTTTTGCCAGCTAAAGGTGGAGACGTCCAATTTGTCCCACGGCATGTCATAGGCAAACACTGCGCTGGTCGCGTCGTTAATGGTCAGGCCTTCACGGCTATCGCTGATCCAATCACCATTGGGCACACGCGCGCCAGATGTTGTGCCGTTCCACGTAAACACCACGTCGTTGGAAAAATCGACCTGCGCCAGATCGGGTATCTCGCCATAAGGCGCGTTTAGCACCGTAGCGTTCAATTTCAGCTGTTTGTTGGCATCGGTGACCCAGCCTTCGCCAAAGCTTTCCCACGCCATCATCGTCACCGGACGCGCGCCCAGCATCGTCCACATCGCCATTTCGACGGCACCAGTGTCAGACCCGGGAACAATACCGATGCGGTGCGTATCGGGCACTTGCAGCACTTCGCGCATCAGATCGATGGCGAGTTGCAAACGCGACTTGCCGATCTTTGCACGGTGTGATCGGCCAAGCGATTCGGTTTTAAGTTTTGAAGCTTCCCAGCCCGGCGGCTTTGCGCAGGGGCCAGAGGAAAAATGGGGACGCGCAGGTTTGCGGGTCGGAATTGGGGTACTCATCATGTCATTCTCTCCTTACAGAGAGCTCGCGCGGCGTTGGGACCGCGTGGCCCAGAGCCGCGTTTAGAGGCGGCCCCGGGAATGTCAATGCAGCATCAATAGCCAGATTTGCGAAATAGTATTTGCCCGCGTTTTGCGACGTACAGCTTTTCAAGGCTTACAGGATGAAAATAGGCCTCGACACGGTCGCCCTCTGGCGTGGTGCCATAGACCTCGTAACAGCCGCCATCGACCTTTGCTTTGCGCACGACCCAACCTTCTTTGACCAGTTTTGCTTTCAGCGTGTCTTGGCTTTTCCAGCCAGAAACGGGGCCAGCCTTGCATTTAATCGCGCCAGTGGCCGATGCAGGGGTTGCGGCAAAACTCAATGCCGCTGCGGCAGCGAGTACGGAGAGAGAAACGGTACGCATAGTCATATTCCTTTATTTTGAACTTTGGGGGAGAAAAAGGGTTTCGCCAAAACGGCGATCCATAAAAGGATAAGCGGCGCGAAGTGAACAATCGCTGCACGATAAGCATTATCGACCCAAAACCAGTGGAGCAGTGTCATGACCGCGGCGGCATAAACCAACCGCTGCACATTTTTCCAATTGCGTCGAAGCACGCGCATCGCAGCGTCATTGCTGGTCAGCGCAATCGGCACAAACAACAACATCGCGGCCCATGCTGTCCAAATGCCGGGCGTTAACCACTCGGCGATGATGTCGTCCAGATTGCCCATATCGATCACGTAAAAGATCGTATGCAATACAGCATAAGCAAAAGCAGCAACGCCAATGGCGCGGCGCCGTGCCAGCAACCATTTCAGCCAAGGCCTATTGCCGATCACTGCGGCCAACGGCCCAAGCATCATTGCGATAATCATCAACCGCGCAGAAAACTCACCCGTGGGGTGCAGCATATCAATGCTGTCAATGGCCCCGCGCCAATAGCCTGACAGCAGCATCAGCGCCGGAATCGACAGGATGAGCCAGAACAACGGCTTCTTATTGAGAATCGTTCGCATAAATTTGAGCTAGTCCAACCTTGAATATCGGTCAAGCCTTTGCCGCGTTTATGATTCATTAACCATAAGCCTACAAAAGATTACACATGGCACGCACGGCATCCATCATGCTCCTTGCTTTACTGGTCACCGCTTGCAGCGGGGGCGAGGGGCGCGATGTGGTGCGGCGTGACAATGATGCCTTTAACAGCCAGACGGCCCGACAGTGCCTGTCAGTGCTAAAAGCCAATAACGTAAAATACACACCTCTCCCCAATCAAAGCTTTGGCGGCGGATGTCAGACAATCGACACCGTAAAACTGATGCGATTTTCCACCGAAGCCAGCAATCTGGGGGCGATGACGTGCCCGTTGGCGGCATCGTTTACGGCATGGGCCAAACATGCCGTTAGTCCCGCCGCAAGGCAATATCTGGGATCCGACGTCATCCGCATCGAAACATTTGGCACGTATAATTGCCGCAACGTCAACGGCGCGCGATCAGGTAAATTGTCCGAACATGCCTACGGCAATGCCGTTGATGTCGCGGCTTTTGTGTTAAAGGACGGTCGCCGGATCTCGGTCCTCAAAGGCTGGAACGGCACGAAAGACGAACGCGCGTTCCTGCGCCGACTACACGAATCGGCGTGCAAGCGTTTCGGAACAGTGCTGGGCCCCAGTTACAACTCAGCCCATGCCAATCATTTCCATTTCGACATGGGCAAAACCATGAAAGATGGCTCGGCCTTTTGCCGATAATCATGGCAATTCGCGCCAAAGGCCCTATTTGGACGCCATGACAAAAAAAGATTTGAAAGACCGGCACTTTTACAAAGCCAAGCAAGAAGCCAGTTTCGCCAAGAACCTGACCCCTGTAACCCCCCAGACCCAAAGCAAGTCTTACAAGCTAGCGTTCCAGGACAATGAATTCCTGCTGCGCGAAGAACTGCGCCCGGTGCGGTTCCAGTTGGAATTGCTAAAGCCAGAGATGTTGCTGGATGAAGCCCGGATCGCATCGACGATGGTCGTCTATGGTTCGGCCCGTATTCCTGAACCCGCCGCAGCCGAACAGCTCGTCGCCGCCGCAACCGACGAACGCAGCAAGATCATTGCGCAGCGGCTGTTGGAAAAATCAGCCTATTATAACGAAGCCCGCAAATTGGCTCAGCTCGCGAGCAGCTGCGGAATTAAAGATACCCATGGCAACCGCCATTTCGTGGTGTGTTCAGGCGGCGGCCCGTCGATTATGGAAGCGGCCAATCGCGGTGCGCAAGATGTCGGCGCAGAGAGCATTGGCCTTAACATCGTGCTGCCGCACGAACAGGCACCCAATGTCTATGTGACGCCGGAATTGAGTTTCCAGTTCCACTATTTCGCTTTGCGCAAAATGCACTTCCTGTTGCGCGCACGCGCGGTCGCGGTTTTCCCCGGCGGATTCGGAACGTTCGACGAATTTTTTGAGCTGCTGACATTGGTGCAAACCGGCAAGGTTGAACGGATGCCGATCTTGCTGTTCGGCAAAACTTTCTGGGAACGCGTGATCAATTTTGAAGAATTGATGCTGGAGGGCGTGATTAGCCCGAAGGATCTGGACCTGTTCCAATTCGTTGAAACTGCCGAAGAAGCATGGGCGGAGATCGCGGCGTTTTATGAATTGGAAGAGTGCGGTTGAGGTTTACGTCGCTGGTGCGATGCACTCGCCGAATCCCGTCATAACCCCACTTCGTCATTCCCGCGAAGGCGGGAATCCATCACCTGACGTATAAATTTAAAACGCCGGTGATGGCCCCCCGCCTTCGCGGGGGTGACGAAGTGCCGCGAATTTAATTTTTGGCCTCGCGGCTGGTAGGAGCAGAAACCTATTTCTGCGCCTTCAAATACTCGATCAGCGCCTTGCGCTCATCCGCATTGCTAATCCCGGCAAACGACATTTTCGTCCCGACAACATTTTTACGCGGATTTTCCAGATAGGCGTCAAGCGCGGCTTCGTCCCACACGCCGCCCTTGGCCTTCATCGATGCGGAATAGTTGAAGCCTTCAACCGAAGCGACGGCGCGACCGACGATGCCGTGCATATTGGGACCAATACTGTTGCGCCCGCCTTTATCGATCGTGTGGCATGCCACGCATTTCGCGTAAGTTTCTTTGCCTGAAAACGCCCCGACAGCGGCAGGTGTTTCAACTACCGCGGTGTCTGCATCATTATCGTCAGCACCACCCGTTCCGCACGCGGACAGAGCGACGGACAAAAGCAGCGCTGAGACTGTTCGCATTATCACTTTTTAGCAGGGACTTCGGCAGCAGCATCAGCCTTGGCCGCATCGGCAGGAGCAGCAGCATCGTCTGCTTTTGCTTCGTCCTCAGCAGGCGCAGCGCCCTCGGCTGGTGGCGGTGGCAATGGCAGGTTTGATCCTTGGGAATTCAGATACAGCAACAACGCCGCGCGTTCTTCAGGATTTCCAAGGCCAGCAAACGACATTTTCGTTCCCGCTGCATATTTCTTTGGACTGGTCAGCCATTTGTCCATGTTCTCCCAGTCCCACATCCCCGGGGCTTTCAGCAACGCCTCGGAATAGGCAAAGCCTGCGATATGGCCATGCTTTTTGCCCATGACACCATTCAGATTGGGACCGATACCGTTGGCGCCACCAGCGGCGATTGTGTGACAGGCTTTGCACTTGGCAAAGGTTGCTTCGCCCTTTGCCATATCAGCTGCGGCGAGCAAAGTCGCCAGCGGCACGGCAGCAGCAGCGCCAGCCTCACCGCTTTCCACGCCCTGAATGGCATAGCCTTGCTTGCCTTCACCGGGAACTTCGGAATGGAAAACTTTGCCAAAAACAATCGATGTACCAAGCGCGACAATGCCGGCTGCCAAAACCCAGCCCGCGATGGTGTTGCTATTGTCTGCCATAATCGATTGCCCTGTTGACTGATTGACGCCGCAATACGCGGCTATTTGATTCCTCGTCCCTCTAAATCGGCTTCCCGCGCCGTGCAAGTGCGGAAATCGGCCTTGCCGCTTGCAATTTGCTGCACTATCGCCGCCGCCATTATGGACAGCTTCCCAAAATCCGCCCTCGCCCTTGTCGAAACGATGAAAACGGCTGCGTTGAAAGAGCCAGCGCGCGCCGTCGCGTTCCAAGGCGCGCCCGGTGCAAA
>JBEBKE010000150.1:0-5758 GCA_040079555.1 Sphingorhabdus sp.
GAATTTGAACGCACCATAGGATTCCCATTTGCGCCCATTGCCGCTGTCGAGCAGCGTATAGTCCTCGCGCGGTTCGCTAATCAGCGTCTGAAATTCAGGTACGACCGGCATGGCCCAACACATGATCGCGCACTGCATTATAGTCGCCGGGCAGAACGATAAAGCGTTCTTCGCGGTCGAACAAATTACCGACGCGGGCGGGCAAGGTCGGGCGAATACCCGTTGCGCGCTCCACCGCTTCGCGGAATTTGGCCGGATGTGCCGTTGCCAAAGTCACCACTGGAATTTCTGGCGGGAGGCCCGATGTGCGGGCGGCGTGCAACGCGATGGCGGTGTGCGGATCGATAATCTGTCCGGCATGGTCATGCGCCCAGCGCATCGCATTGGTCATTTCATCGGCATCGGTGCGCGCGCTCGTGAACAAAGCCGCTTTACGGCGCATGTCGGACGACAGCACCATTTTGCCCATTTGTTCAAACCACTTCATCCGCGCGCCGGTGGTCGAACCATCGCGGCCTTCAAGGTCAAACAGTAACCGTTCAAAATTGCTCGACACCTGAATGTCCATCGACGGCGCGGCGGTTGGCGTGACGCTGCTGACCGAATAGTCCCCTTTAGATAATGCACGGTGCAATATGTCGTTGACGTTGGTGGCGACAATCAATTGCGCAATCGGTAGCCCCATTTGCGCTGCGACATAGCCTGCAAAAACATCACCGAAATTGCCGGTAGGGACCGAAAACGCGACCGGCCGTTCGGGCGCGCCAAGACGCAAAGCCGCCCAGAAATAATAGACCACCTGCGCCATCAGCCGCGCCCAGTTGATCGAATTAACCGCTGATAATGTAATCGATCCGGTGACTTCAGGATCACCGAACATACGTTTGACCATCGCTTGCGCGTCGTCAAAGCTACCTTTGATTGCGATGTTGTGCACATTGGGGGCGAGCACAGTGGTCATTTGCCGCCTCTGCACATCCGAGATGCGGCCTTCGGGGTGGAGCATGAAAATCTCGACCTGCTCGCGGCCCGCAACGGCATGGATTGCGGCCGAACCGGTGTCGCCAGAGGTTGCACCGACGATGGTCAGCGCTGTGCCAGTGCCAGTCAGGAATCGCTCGAACAATTGCCCCAGCAATTGCAACGCCACGTCTTTGAACGCCAAAGTTGGGCCATGGAACAGTTCGAGCAACCAGTGCTGTTCGTTCAACTGCACCAACGGCGTGACGGCATCGTGCGAAAAACTGCCATAGGCGGCGGCGCACAGCTCTTTCAGTTCGTTTTCGTTCAGCACCCCGGCGGTGAACGGTGCCATGACGTTGGCGGCGAGATCGACATAGGACAAATGCCGCATCGCCGCGATTTCCGCTGTTGAAAATTGCGGCCATGCGCGCGGCACATACAACCCGCCATCGCTGGCCAGCCCCGCCAGCGTCACCCCCCGAAAATCGAGGTTGGACGCGTTCCCTCTTGTGCTTTGATACTGCATATCGCCGCCGCCGATAGCGGTGTGGGGCGCATGGCGCAAGCGTGGGGCAATCACCGCACGCGGTATAATGTGACGCGCGGGTGCCGATGGCGCAATTTGTGCCAGATTCCCTGCGGGATCATCGCCGATAATCCGGTCACTTCGATGGCTTTGGTGATCAGCGGTGGTTGTGGTTCCCAGCTGCCGACAACCTGCCAACCCGGTTGCGCTTTGAACGGCGGGATTTGTTCGGCAGTCATCATGAAATTGGCGTTATCTGCCCATTTTGGGTTGTGAAAATACAGCGCGCCTGATTGCGGTGCCTGTGCCAACACACGAGGTTGCGCGGCCTCCCATCGCAGCAGCATATCGGCGCGATAGCGGGTCATCGGGTCGGTATGGAATATTTGGCCTGGCTGCGCTGCGGTTAACGCCGCCAATCGCCGTTCGCCGAACAGCGGGTCTTTGTTCTCGACATAGATTCCCAGCATGTTGGTTCCTATCAGGAAGGCAACCACCAAAAACACAGCCCAGCGCCTATGTCCGCGTTGCCATAAAAGCGCCAGTGAAATGCCTGTCAAAATACATGCTGATGCACAAGTAACCATGAAATAGCGCGGGTTAAGCGGCAGCAGTTTTTGTGCCGCTCCTGCGGTCACAAACCAGACTAGACCCAGCATAGCTACAATCCGGGCAAAGCGTTGCAGCTGCGGCGTAATGCTGCGGCTGAAACACAGCCAGACGCCCAGGGGGATGGCGATGAAAAACAGCGCCATAAATTCCTGATTGGCGAGCAACACCAGCAACGGATCAACGATTGGATGGACGATCAGATTGCCCGCCAGATCGATGGTCCGGTCGATGCTGCTGTCATGGTTTAGCGAAATGGTGATCCGGTACAAAGGATCGCCGGTCATGATCCAGAGATAGACGACCTCCATCAGCCACACGGCGATAAACCCTGCCGCAATCCAAAGATAATGGCCGCGATGGAAGCGGTATCCGATGGCGAAATAGATGGCATAAAACAGCGCGATAAAAATCGCTGTTTCGCGGGTCAGAAAGCCGAGCCCCGCCAAGGCTCCGGCAAAGAATAGCCGCTTTGCGTTCGGACCGTCCTCGACACAACGCCAAAACAGATAGACGGAGGCGAACAGATAGAACATCTCGACAATATCAACACTCGCGATGCTCGATTGCACAACCAGCAAGGGGCAGGTGACCAGTGCGGTCAACGCGCCAAAGGCTAGCCAGCCATCACCCGCGCGGTTTACAGCGAACCACGTGAGTGCCAGAAAACCCACCATATAGAGCAGGCTTGGCAGCACCATGGCAAATTCATGCTGGCCCAAAGTCAGGAATGACACCGCAATAGGAATCGTGATCGGATAGCGAATCGTGCCATGTCCGCCGACAAAGGGAAAATCCTCCAGCCAGCCATAGCCGCCCTTGGCATAGGTAACGTCATCTGAGCCCAGAAAGCCGACCCAGCCCCAGGCGACAAGCAATGCGAACACGCATAATGCCACAATCAGCCCGACTTTGCTTTGCAGCACGCGTGTCATAACGCTTTGTATACCCATAATTTCGACCCCAGAAAAGATACGCCAATGACAATGGCATCCACACATAGCCGCGATGCATAGGCGTTCAGGCGCAGCCAATCGATCAGCAGCCAGAGCATCGCGCTCGACAGCATCAGGTTGAAACTCAACAGCAAAATATAGGACAGCGCCTGCTGTGCAGTTTTATCGGCCTGCGCACCTGCAAAACTGATATATTTGTGCATCACAAAGCCTGCCGCGGCACCGATGATCTTTCCTGCGATATTGGCCGCCAGATGCTTTCCCGGAAACAGCGACAGCAGCCCTGCGAACACTGCATAATCAAGCGCCAGCACAAGCAGTCCGACCATGGCATAGCGCGCAATCTGTCCTGTCAGCTTGCGGGTCATGTCTGTTGCGCGCGCGTCAGTCGCCGGTCGAAACCAGGCATCATGGCTTGCAACGGAACCTTAGGCTCATTCGCCATGTCAAAGCCGAAAAAGGACAGCAGCAATTGGAAACCCAATATGATCGGTAACACGGCCAACATCACGGTGCCTGTGCTTGCGGCGCTTCCAGTCGAGATCGATTCATACCAGCCCCATGCGCCATAGACCGACCCAAATCCGAACAGCAGGCTGCCGAACAGCAGCTGCGCCGAGGCCAGACTAAAATCGCGCAGGAAATAGGTGTACAGCACGCGCTTCAGCAGTTCCTTCACGTTTTTTGTCAGAAACTGGCCAATGATATGGCGGATTTTCAAATGGCTGGTTTCGTCGCCATACACAGCTTTCATCGGCACATCGCGGACAACGGCGCGGACATTGCCCAAATTGATCAGCATGTCGCTTTCAAAGAAATAGCGCTCGCTGATATTGGCGAGTTCCAACTGGCGCAGCGCCTCGGCATGGATTGCGGTATAGCCGTTGGTGGGATCAAACAGGCTCCAATAGCCGCTCGACAATTTGGTCAGAAAGGACAGCGCCGCGTTGCCGAACAGCCGGATGAACGGCATTTGCCGCACATTCCAAACCGAATGAAACCGATTACCCTTGGCATAATCGGCGTGACCCAACAGCACAGGCCGTGCGATGTCGGGGATCAAAGCAGGGTCCATTTGGCCATCGCCATCGACCTTTACGATAACATCGGCACCAGCCTCCAACGCCGCACGATAGCCCGCCATAACCGCCCCACCGACGCCTTTGTTTTCAGGATTGTACACGACTTTTAGTCTTGGGTCGGCAATGTTGGCCTCGATAAATTGGCCTGAACCATCTGGGCATTTGTCATCAACCGCAAAGATCATCGCAACCTCTGGCCCGATACGCGCGACGACATCTGCAATATGCTGCGTCACCCGGTAACAGGGAATGACCACCGCCAGCTTGGGCGCGGTAAAGGGCAATTCAGCCTGTAAGGGGTTAGCGATAGGCAGCATAAGCAATGTTTCCGTAACGTTTGCACAGATTCACCCGAATGTCTTTGTAACACAAGCGGATTTACCCTGTTCATTCATAGAGTGCGGATGGCTTGCCACATGGCCATGGGGCCGATAGGCTCCCATCCATGAAAAAAGCCATTATCTTCGCATGCACTGCATTGTCACTGACCATAGCAGCCCCCGCTTTCGCACGTCCGATGACCGAAACCGATCTGGCGACAATGAAACGACTGGGATCACCCACCGCCTCGCCCGATGGCAAAATCATCGCCTATCAGTTGCAGGAAACCGATCTGCCCGCCAATAAACGGCGCACAGACATTTATGTGGCATGGCGCGGCGTGACTAGTGATGCTGGGATTAAAGTTGCCTCTGCTGCTGGCACCAACGAACATAGTCCGGCTTTTTCATCTGATGGCAAATTTCTCTATTTCCTGAGCAATAAAAGCGGGTCTGACCAGCTATATCGCATAGGCATTGGCAGTGGCCCGACCGTCGTCGATCCAACCAGTGAACAATTGAGCGATTTCAAAACCGATGTTGCGGGTTTTAAGCTGTCACCCGATGGCAAAAAGGTCGCCATTTGGGGCGACATCGCCCGCGATTGTTCCGACTTCGGCTGCGACAAGGATGGCGATACATCCAAACCCGGCCCCGGTACGGGCCGTGAATATGACGCCTTGCTGGTGCGCCATTGGGATAGCTGGGAAACGACGGGCAATTACAGCCGGACATTTAGTTTCGATATTGCCGCTGATGGAAAATTGACGGGCGGTAAAGCCATGGATGCGGATTTGATCGGCGATGCGCCGTCAAAGCCGATGGGCGGCGGCGAGGAAATTGCATGGGCCGCAGACAGCAAGTCGCTATTTTACGCGCTGCGCCTTGCCGACAAGAATGAAGCGACATCGACAAATCTCGACATTTACCACGCCGATGTTGCTACGGGTGCAGTGCACAACGCCACTCCTAAAAATACCGCCACCGATACTTTGCCATCACCATCACCAGACGGAAAATATCTGGCCTATGCCGCCATGGCGCGGCCGGGATATGAGGCTGACCGCCAAGTGTTGATGCTACGCGAATTGGCGACCGGCACCGTCAAGCCGTTGACGGAAAAATGGGATCGGTCAGTTGATTCAATTGCGTGGGCACCGGACAGCAAAGCGCTCTATGTGACTGCGCAGGACACGCTCGACCATCCGATCTTCAAAATCGACCTTAAAGGCAAAGTTACGCGCCTGACGGATGCTGGCACCGCCAATGATGTTATTCCGTTTAAGGATGGCGGATTGCTCT
>JBEBKE010000151.1:0-5747 GCA_040079555.1 Sphingorhabdus sp.
AAGCAGCAAGCCGATGCGCGAAGGCAGCGATTTCAGGAACCAGATATGCGCAACCGGCGCGGCCAGTTCGATATGGCCCATACGCTCACGGCGGACCTTCGTCACCGTAACTTCAACGCCGCATTTTTCACAAACGACGCCTTTGTATTTCATACGCTTATACTTGCCGCACAAGCATTCATAATCCTTCACAGGACCAAAGATACGCGCGCAGAACAGGCCGTCCCGCTCTGGCTTAAACGTACGATAGTTGATGGTTTCTGGCTTTTTGATTTCACCAAAGGACCAACTACGGATTTTCTCTGGCGAGGCGATGCCGATCTGAATCTGGTCGAATGTTTCGACCTTAGCGACCGGATTGTTGAATTTGGAAAGTTCGTTCATGTTCATTTCCTTGTGGGACGCTTAGCCCCGTAAATTTCGTGCAAGAGCGGGAGACGGGGGCGGTGTTGCCACCGCCCGCCAGTTTTATTCCGCTGCCTCGGCAAAACCATCGTCATCCTCGATCACATCATGCGATTTCAGATCGACGTTCAGGCCCAGCGAGCGCATTTCCTTGACGAGAACGTTAAAGCTCTCTGGAATACCTGCTTCAAAGGTATCATCACCCTTGACGATCGCTTCGTAAACCTTGGTACGACCAACAACGTCATCGGATTTGACCGTCAGCATTTCTTGCAAGGTATATGCAGCACCGTACGCCTGCAGCGCCCAGACCTCCATTTCCCCGAAGCGCTGACCACCAAACTGCGCCTTACCACCCAGCGGCTGCTGCGTGACAAGCGAGTAAGGCCCAATCGAACGGGCGTGGATCTTGTCATCAACCAAGTGATGCAGTTTCAGCATGTAGATGTACCCGACGGTCACCTTACGATCAAACTTGTCACCGGTACGGCCGTCATACAGATCGCTTTGACCCGATGTATCAAGCCCAGCCTTGGTCAGCATAAAGGAGACATCCGCTTCCCGCGCACCATCGAACACAGGCGTTCCCATGGGAACGCCAAAGGTCAGATGTTCGGCCAGATCGATAATGGCTTCGTCTGAACGGCTGGCGATTTCCTTGGCGTAGTTTTCGCCATAGATATCGGCCAAACGGTCACGGATTGCCGCAGGCGGCGCCCCGGCAGACGGGTTCGGATTGGCTGCGCGCCACTCCTCTAGCCCTGCCTCGATCTGTTTACCCAGACCGCGTGCAGCCCAGCCAAGATGCGTTTCAAAGATCTGCCCGACGTTCATACGCGAAGGCACACCAAGCGGGTTGAGCACGATGTCAACGGGCGTACCGTCAGCGAGGAACGGCATGTCTTCTTGCGGCAAAATGCGCGAGATAACACCCTTGTTCCCGTGACGGCCGGCCATCTTGTCGCCCGGCTGCAGCTTACGCTTTACCGCGACAAAGACCTTGACCATTTTCAGCACGCCCGGCGACAATTCGTCACCACGCTCCAGCTTCTCACGGCGGTCATCAAATTTCTCGACGATCAGCTTAACGGCATCGTCATATTGCGTTTTGACCGCTTCAAGATCGCCCTGAACCTTGTCGTCCGCAACGGCGATTTTCCACCATTCAAAACGCTCGACTTCGGCCAGATTGGCCTCGTCAATCGTGTCGCCTTTTTTCATCGGCTTTGGAGCAGCTGCGGCGACTTGACCGATCAGCATGTCTTTCAGGCGATTATAAGTCGCACGGTTAAGGATCGAGCGTTCGTCTTCACGGTCCTTTGCAAGCCGTTCAATTTCTTCGCGCTCAATCGCCATCGCACGTTCGTCTTTGTCGATACCGTGGCGGTTGAAAACGCGTACTTCAACGACGGTACCAGCAACGCCCGGCGGCAAGCGCAGCGAAGTATCACGAACGTCCGATGCTTTTTCACCAAAGATGGCGCGGAGCAGCTTTTCCTCTGGCGTCATCGGGCTTTCGCCCTTTGGCGTGATTTTGCCGACAAGGATATCGCCCGGATGCACTTCCGCACCGATGTACACGATCCCGGCTTCGTCGAGGCTGCGCAGCGCTTCCTCACCGACATTGGGAATGTCGCGTGTTATATCTTCAGGGCCAAGCTTTGTATCGCGGGCCATGACTTCAAACTCATCGATGTGGATCGACGTGAACACGTCGTCCTTCACAATGCGTTCCGAAATCAGGATGGAATCTTCGTAGTTATACCCATTCCAAGGCATAAACGCGACGAGGCTGTTCTTGCCCAGCGCCAATTCGCCCAGTTCGGTCGATGGACCGTCAGCAATGATATCGCCTGCCTCAATCACATCACCAACCTTAACCAATGGCTTTTGGTTGATGCAGGTGTTCTGGTTCGACCGCTGGAATTTTTGCAACGTGTAGATGTCGACACCCGATTGGCCGGGCTGAACTTCGCCGGTTACGCGGATCACGATACGGGCCGCGTCGACCTGATCGACGATGCCCGGACGGCGTGCGCCGATCGCAGCGCCGGAATCGCGCGCCACGGTTTCTTCCATGCCGGTACCAACAAGCGGGGCTTCTGCGCGTAGCAAAGGCACAGCCTGACGTTGCATGTTCGATCCCATCAAGGCGCGGTTAGCGTCATCGTTTTCCAAGAACGGGATCAGCGATGCCGCAACCGAAACCAGCTGTTTCGGCGACACGTCCATCAACGTGATCTGCTCTTTCGGCGCCATCAGGAATTCACCCGCCTGACGTGACGAGATCAGCTCTTCAAGCAACATGCCGTTCGCATCAGTCTCAGCGTTCGCCTGCGCGACGGTGTGCTTTTGCTCTTCCATCGCCGACAAATAGACAACTTCGTCAGTGACGCGGCTTTCTTTGACCAGACGGTAAGGCGTTTCGATAAAGCCATATTTGTTCACGCGGCTAAACGATGCCAGCGAGTTGATAAGACCGATGTTCGGACCTTCTGGCGTTTCAATCGGGCAGATACGGCCATAATGCGTTGGGTGAACGTCGCGGACTTCAAAGCCTGCACGTTCGCGCGTCAGACCGCCAGGTCCGAGAGCCGAAACGCGGCGCTTGTGGGTGACTTCGGAGAGCGGATTGGTCTGATCCATAAACTGAGAAAGTTGCGACGAACCAAAGAATTCACGCACCGCAGCAACCGCTGGTTTCGCGTTAATCAAGTCGTTTGGCATCACTGTCGATACGTCGACCGATGACATACGTTCCTTAACCGCACGCTCCATACGGAGCAGACCGACGCGGTACTGGTTTTCCAACAATTCGCCAACCGAACGAACGCGGCGGTTTCCAAGGTTATCGATGTCGTCGATTTCGCCCTTACCGTCTTTCAGGTTCACCAGTTCTTTTACGACCGCGAGGATATCCTCGTTGCGCAATGTGGTGTGATCGTCTGGTGCATCCAGCTGCAAACGCATGTTCAGCTTTACGCGGCCAACCGCCGACAGGTCGTAACGATCAGCGTCAAAGAACAGCCCCGCAAACAAAGCCTCTGCGGTTTCACGGGTTGGCGGCTCGCCCGGACGCATCACGCGGTAAATCGCGTCAAGGCCCATGTCGCGGTTCTCGGCCTTATCAGCCTTCAGCGTATTGCGCATCCACGCGCCGGTGATGACATGGTCGATATCGAGCAGCTCAAGCGCATCGATGCCAGCTTTGTCCAACGCTTCCAGATTTTCGGCGGTGATTTCGTCGCCCGCTTCAACATAGATGCGGCCCGTTTTGTCATCGACCAGATCATAGGCCGAATAACGACCAAAGATTTCCTCGGTCGGGATCAACAGCTCGGTCAAGCCTTCCTTCACAGCCTTATTGGCGGCGCGAGGAGTGACCTTTGTGCCCGATGGGAAAATGACTTCGCCCGATTTCGCATCAACGATATCAAAAGTCGGCTTCGACGCGCGCCATTGGTCCGCATTGAACGGGATTTTCCAGCCGCCCTTTGCACGGGCGAAGGTCACCTTGTCGTAGAAATGATTGAGGATTTCTTCGTCATTCATCCCCAGCGAATACAGCAAGGTCGTGACCGGCAGCTTGCGCTTACGGTCGATACGAACGTTGACGATGTCCTTTGCATCAAATTCGAAATCGAGCCACGAACCGCGATAGGGGATAACGCGCGCCGCGAACAGGAACTTGCCCGATGAGTGCGTTTTGCCGCGATCATGGTCGAACAAAACGCCCGGCGAACGGTGCATCTGCGATACGATAACGCGCTCTGTACCGTTGATGAAGAACGTGCCGTTATGCGTCATCAAAGGCATGTCGCCCATATAAACGTCTTGTTCCTTGATATCGAGAACCGAGCGCGCCTCGGTTTCAGGGTCAACCTCGAACACGATCAGGCGCAAAGTGACCTTCATCTGCGCAGCATAGGTAATTCCGCGCTGACGGCATTCTTCAACGTCATATTTGGGATCTTCGAGTTCGTAGTTGACGAAATCGAGTTCCGACGTTCCGGCAAAATCGCGGATCGGGAATACCGAGCGCAGCGTTTTCTCTAAGCCCGAAACATAGCCAATCGACGGATCAGACCGCAAAAATTGCTCGTAAGATTCGCGCTGAACCTCGATGAGGTTCGGCATCTCGATGACTTCGTGGATGTCACCAAAGATTTTGCGGATACGCTTTTTGCGCGAAAGTGCTTCGGTATGTGCCGGATTTACCATGTGATGCTATAGCCCTTAGGTCAAAAAATTTCAGACGCGATTGGCATCGACAACGAAAAGGCCGCACAGCATTGGCCCCATGAGTCGGGTCCAGCCAGCAGCCTATCGCGTCGAAAAAACCAACACTTTCCATTCGTTAGGGCAATGCGCGGTGTTGCCCCGATCCCGAAAGTGGTGATTGGATAAAGACCATATAGAGCCAGCTCACGCGATGGTCAAGCAGAGCGCCTCCATCGCCACCCCTGCCTTTCGCGCGGCCCGTTTCAAATTTGCACTGAAATCGCTTGCACTTTCGCAATCGGCATCATCGGTCACCGCCTTAATCGCGCACCACGGCAAACCCAACGCCTCGGCCGCTTGCGCAACTGCCGCCACCTCCATGTCTACCAATTGCGCGTTTAGTTTGACCGCGAGCGCTTTTGCCGCGGCCGGGCATTCGAGGAAGACATCGCCACTGATGATGCTTGCGTGTGGCAGTCCTGATCCGGGATCGGGCATCGCAGTGAAAGCTGGATCGCAGGCCTTGCCCATAGGCCAGTCGCCAGCACGGTATTGGGCAATACCTGCACCCCCCAGTGCGGCGTTGACCTTTCCCAAACCGCAGGTGACGATTTTGATTTGACGGCGTGGCTGTTCGATCACGCGCATCGGGTGCGGTTTGGCTTCGACGACATGCCCTTGGCCTGGCATGAACGCGTCGGCCTCTTCAGCAAGCGCAGCGATAAGCAGGATGATGTGCGTCATACGTGCGCTTTGACAAAATCTGGCCAAATTGAAAGCCGTTTCCGCTGAACCATTCGGGCCAGCGGCGATATAAAAGCCAATAATTTCATTGCTATACACCTCTCAATACATCGCAAAACGATACTAGATATATTGTTTATCAATAATTTTCTTGACGTGCAGCGAATCACATAGTATTGATAAACGATAATCTCAACATCGGAGGTCAATATGAAAAAATATCTGCACGATCCTGTGCTTAACCTGACAGCGGGCGCGCTGCGTGTGATTCGCTGGGTGATTTTGGCCTTTGCCGCCCTTGTAATGGTAATGGCGGCATTGGCGGCCGTGCTCGGTCTTGTCGCACCGGGATTAGGTCTCACCGATCCTGCTACAAA
>JBEBKE010000152.1:0-5691 GCA_040079555.1 Sphingorhabdus sp.
CCCAGAACGCCCCGAACCGATGGCGCCGATCATCGAGAACGACGACGATATTGAAGACATCGAAGACGACATCTTTGACGACGAAGAGATTGAAGAAGAGCGCGCACCGCGTGAGCCCCGTGAAGCGCGCGCTCCCCGTGAAGAGGGTGGCGAAGGTGGCAAGCGCAAGCGTCGTCGCCGCGGACGTCGCGGTGGTCGCGGTCAGGATCGTGAAGAACAGGCCGAGGGTCAAAGCGAAGGCCAAGACGGCGAAGCTGCAGAAGCCATCGAGGCTCCCGCAGTTGAAGCTGAGGAAGGCGAAAGCAAACCCCGCCGCCCACGTCGCACCCGTCGTGGCGGCAGGAAGCCGGCGGAAGGTTCAGTCGAAGAAGCCAGTGTTGAAGAAGCACCAGCGCCAGACGCCGAAGCCGAAGCCGAAGCTGCACCTGCCGAAGACACGCCAAAGCCAAAACGTCGCAGCCGTGCCAAGGCCGCTGATGGTGTAGTCGAAGTTGAAGCCCCGGCTGTAACGGCTGAGGCAGCGCCAACTGAAGAAGCACCCGCTGCTAAGCCAAAAGCCCGATCACGCGCCAAAGCCAAGATGGCGGAAGCTCCGGCAGAGGCTGAAGCTGTTGTGGAAGCTGCGCCAGAGCCTGAAGCGGCCAAGCCAAAATCGCGGGCCAAAAAGGCACCCGCCAAGCCTGCTAAAGCCGAAGCTGAAACAGCAACCGAAGACACCGCCAACGACGGCCCGCCACGTGCAGGCTGGTGGTCACGGACTTTCGGCTAAGAACACTAGCCGGGGTTGTAATGGCCCCGGCGACACAATCCGCGACAATTTCTTCATTGCGCGTTCATCTGTGAAAGGCCATGCCGTGTGCATGGCCTTTTCCATTTCTAGCGGCGCGGTTATCCGCCGCATCGTTGCGGTTGTCGCTGCGCTCGCTTTGACTGTGCAACCCGCAATGGCGCAGTCCATTTTGCGCGATGCGGAGACTGAGGCGTTCTTTAAAGAGATTTCCCAACCCCTGATCCGTGGCGCAGGCCTTGACCCTGCGAACGTCGAAATCGTCCTGATCAACGATAATTCGATCAACGCGTTCGTCGCAGGTGGCCAAACGGTCTATCTGCATTCCGGCCTGATCAACACTGCATCCACCGCCAATGAAGTGCAGGGCGTGATCGCGCATGAATTGGGCCATATCGAGGGTGGCCATGTCATCCGTTACAGCGAAGGTGCATCGGCGGCAGGTAACATCTCGATCATCAGCCTGGTTCTCGCCGCTGCCGCTATTGCGGCTGGTGCCGGTGAGGCGGGCATGGGGATATTGGCTGCGGGCCAACAAGCGGCACTCGGCAAATTCCTTGCATTCAGCCGCGTGCAAGAAAGCGTCGCTGACGCATCGGGCGCGCGCTATCTTGCCGCTGCTGGCATTACCGGCAAAGGTTCGATCAGCTTTTTCAAGAAGCTGCAAAATTACGAATTCCGCCTCGGAATCAAGCAAACCGACAGCTATGATCGCACGCACCCGCTTTCGGGCGAACGTGTCACGGTGTTGGAAGATACCTACCAAGCTGACCCGGCATGGAACACCCCGGTCAACGGCAAATGGGAAAGCGATTTTAAACGCGTCAAAGCAAAGCTGGCAGGCTTTATCGCCGAACCCAAAAACACATTCCGCGACTATCCTGAAAGCGACAAGAGCATACCGGCACACTATGCCCGCGCTTATGCCTGGCACAAAGCCGCCTATCCCCAAAAGGCGCTGGATGAAGCCAATGCGTTGATCGCGAAAAACCCCGATGATCCATATTTCTTGGAACTATATGGCCAGATATTGCTGGAATCGGGACGCCCTGTAGAGGCGCTGCAATCGCTTCGTAAAGCGGTGGAGATTACCGGCAACCAGCCGTTGATCGCTGGCGTATTCGGCCACGCGCTGATCGCGACCGAGGACAAAGCCAATCTGCAAGAGGCGGAACGCGTGCTGCGTGCCGCGGTTGTAAAGGACAACCGCAACCCGTTCGCTTGGTATCAGCTGGGTGTCGTCTATGAAGCAACCGGCGACATGCCGCGCGCCGCGCTTGCCAGCGCAGAACGCTATATGATGGAAAATGCGCCGCAGCTTGCGTTGCCCAACGCTGCCGAAGCGATGGCGGGGCTGCCCGAATATTCACAAGACTGGATTCGCGCGCAGGATATCAAGCTAGTCGCCGAGGCCGATATCGCAAAGCTGCGTGACAAGCGCCGGTGATCGCGGTTAGAGGCGCGGCATGAACGACAACACCACCAGCTCCAGCCGCACGCCCCTTTTTGCCGCAATGGCAGCGCTAGCTTTGCTGAGCGCAGGCGGTAGTTATCTCTATATGCAAGCAGGCGACAGCCGCAACGCAGGCGCAGAAAGCGCCCGCAGCGACGCCGATGCCGCCAGCGCGGCAGCGGGCATGTCCGCCACTGACCGCAAAGCAACCGAAGCCGTCGTCCGGGCTTATATCCTTGAACATCCAGAAATCTTGACCGAGGCAGCACAAATTCTGGAACAGCGCGCGGTTGCCCAACGGCTTGATGCAGCGGGTGGTGCGTTGACGACCGCCTTTGCCGGTGCCGTTGATGGCAATCCAAAGGGCGATGTCACGCTGGTGGAGTTCACCGACTATAATTGCGGGTTCTGCCGCTCCAGCGTTGCGGATGTGCAACGCATCATCGGTTCCGATAAAAATGTCCGCGTTGTATTTCGCGAAGTACCGATCCTATCCGCATCCAGCCGCGATGCCTCAAGATGGGCGCTTGCTGCGGCCAAACAGGGCAAGCACAAAGCGTTTCACGACGCGATGTTTGCAGGCGACAAGCCGAGCGAGGCGTCTATCCGTGCAGCCGCGCAAAAAGCCGACCTTGATATGGCCAAGGCCACGGCAGACGCAAATAGCGATGCAGTGGCCGCTGAAATCGAAGCCAATCTGGCGCTGATGCAAAAACTGGGCGTTGGCGGCACGCCAGCCTTCATCATTGGCGACCAGATATTGGAGGGTGCGCTTGGCTATGACGCGCTGAAGAAAGCCGTGGCGGACGCGCGAAAGAAAGTTTGATTGAAACGCCCGGCGTTCACAGCGGCGAATGTTACTTGCAAATTTCAATTCGCACGCAACAATAAAGGCTATGAAGAAACTATATGTTATCGCAGCCTTGCCCCTGCTGCTTCTGTCGGCGCATAGCGGCGCAGCCCACGCAGCAAAGAAGAAGTCCGAGGTTCCGGCCGAGGAACGCTATTTGGAGGCAACGGTTGATACGCTTTTAACCGTTGCAATTGGCAAAGGAAAATCGGCCGAAGTCCGGATCGATCTGTCCGCAATCAAGGCGATAGAGCTCTCTTATGCGGATGCTGAGCGCCTCGGCATGTCGGGATCGGGGGCTGGTTCCTACGACTATAATGATAATACTGTGAAGAACCAAAAACTGTCGGCGAGCGTGTCGACGGAGTTGCTGAACGAGAAACGTAATACCCATTATTATTGGCCAAAGGTAAAGCCAGCATTTGATAAAGGCAGCACTATTGGCCCGGAAGCGCTCGGCGTAGATTTCCTCAGCATGCGGCTGTCCGAGGCCAAGCCGTTGGAGCAAACCTTTGCATTAAAAATGATTATTTTCAGCCGGCAGCATGTCGGCTGGAACGCCAGCGTTGGGACATTGGCGCGCATCGGCGACCAAACTGTCGCAATCTATTTTGATCCCAGCCAGGACAAAAGCTATGCCTATCCCACTGTTGGGAGAAGGATTGCAGCATCGCATGGCGGATTTTATGTCGAAGATGCGGTCATACCGCAAGAATCCAACGCACACGCCAAAGACCCAGAATATCGCATCCGCAAAATGACGATGGGCACGCCATCTGCGCTTGGTGGTCTGGGCATAAGCCATTTTTATATTTTGAACAGCCAAGGTCCAGACGGAAAGATTATCCCGGATAGGATGCGAACGGGTGACGACGACAAGGCCTATGGTATCGTTGTCGATGCCCTAAAAAAAGAACGCCCGCATAGCAGCTACCCTGCCGTCATCATCGGCGGCGACCATTTGTCGGCTTGTTCAAATATCAGTTTCGATTTTGCCAAGGAATTGATCTATCTCAGCTGCACGCCGCATAATGAAAATAGCCCGCTGCAATTGTCTCCCTCTGGTGCCTATTTTCCTCCAGCGGCTGCGGACAAAGCATCTAAATAGCGCTCAAGTGATAACAGAACCACTTGCCTGACCATCATAGCGGATTTCCAAAAAGCGTTCGCGCGTCGCCAGCTTGTCCAACTCGCCGCGTGCAATTTGACCGGTCATCGTTTCGATTTCGCGGTCAATGCGTGTCAAGCCGTCGATTAACTGTTGCTCGGGCGTTTTGCCAGCATTGTCCTGTCGCCGCAATGTTTCGGGGATACGTTTATATCCGTTGATGAGTTCGGGCAGATGTTCGCCCACCAGCTTTCGCACTTCGCGCGAAGCGGGATCATTTTCGTTCAGCGTTTGCAACTGCGGCGCGAGTTGGTCGAGCCGGACGCCGATGTCCTGTACGATGCTGATGGCAGGGGCTGGCAACATTGGCCGCTGCGCCTCCAGCCAGATTTCAGTCTTGCCAGCTAGCGTGCCCAGATCAGTTTGCCGCAGCGATTCCGTTGTCGGCATTGGCATTTCGGGATATTTCATCAACACATAAGCAGCAGCAGCGCCCAAGATGCCGGTTGCCATCACGCCCCAGAAACCAATGCCATCGATGATCGCGCCAACGATCCCTGCCCCGACCAGCAATACGCCCACCGCCACAGCCGCGCGCGCAACTTTGCCATAGAAATGCGCTCTACGCAGCGCGCGAGACTTCGTGCCAATCGGCGGCCCCATGCGGACGTTGCGCAGCGAGCGGCTGGCGCTGGACAGGATTTCGTCGGAATTGGATGCTGGGCTGCTCATACAAAGATTTAACCTATTTAAAAACCGTTAGCCCTGAGCCTGTCGAAGGGTGTCCCAAGGTTTCAACCGCCATATTGAACTGAGGGACGTACTTCGACAGGCTCAGCACTAACGGTTTAAATAAACGCAACTCCAATTCCACGAACTAGCTATCCAACGCGCTCAAAAGTCCCGGCTCTTGCACAGATTTCAGCGCCTGTGCCTGGCCCTCAGCCCGCGCGATATAGCCTTTCGACTTATGCACTTCGGCCTCCAACGCGGTGCTGGTCGCTTTCATGCTGTCGAGCGCTTTCAGTTTAAACGTATCGATTGCGTCCATCGTGTCGTAGATATTCTGGAACGCGCGTTGCAATGTTTCCAGCGGGATCGCCGCTGTCACGGCCTGTTCGTGGATCCTCGCGGTGTTTTCGCGCAGCATCTTACCCGTTCCGTCAATAATGCTGGCGGTAGTCGTATTCAGCGCGGTGATCTGGTCGAGCACCAGTTTTTGGTTCGACATTGCCTGTGCCACTGTCACCGCAGTGCGCAGCGCACCAACGGTCGTGGTTGACGCACGGTCAACGCCCTTCACCAACTCGACATTGTTTTTCTTAACGAGGTCAAGCGCGAGATAGCCCTGCACCGTCACCGCCATCTGCGTCAGCAAATCCTGATGCCGTTGCCGCACATAGAACAACGCCGTTTCTTTCAATGCCTTTGCTTTGGCCGGATCGGACAGTTCCAATTCCGCCGATTTCTCTTCCAACCGTCCGTCCAATTGC
>JBEBKE010000153.1:0-5675 GCA_040079555.1 Sphingorhabdus sp.
GTGATTACGCATGACGCCTATCGCCATATGCTTGAGCTGGCACGGAGGTTGGTAAAGGGCATCGAGGGCGTGATCGCGGCGCATCACCTGCCTTGGCATGTCGTGAATGTTGGCGCGCGGGTGGAGTTTGTCTGCGCCGAAACGCCATCGATGAATGGCAGCGAGGCACGTGCCGCGATGCACCATCGGTTGGAAGCTGCAATCCACCTCGCGCTAGTTAATCGCGGCATTTTACTTGCGCCGTTCCACAATATGATGTTGCTGTCGTCCGTGACGACCGAGGGTCAAGTGGACCGGCTGGTGCATGAATTAAACACAATAATAAGCGAACTGCTGGAGTGAGTATCTTGATCAAACGCGCCGTATCATCCGCCAACATCGCACCGCGCAGCGAGGCTGAGGCCTTTTTCGCGGCCAATCCGAACATCGATGCAATCGACATGATCTATACCGATTTCGGCGGCGTTCCGCGTGGCAAGCGCCTGCGCCAACATGAAGTGATGGCGGTTTATGAAACAGGACGGATGTTCCCCGGCTCGATCACGGTGGTTGATATCACCGGACAGGACACCGTCGAAACCGGTTTGGTTTGGGAAGATGGCGATGCAGATCGGTCGATGAAGCCGATCCCCGGAACACTCGTCAAAATGCCTTGGGCGGGCGATAATGCTGCGCAATTCCTCGTCGATTTTTACGAGCTTGACGGCACGCCGCATGATCTTGATCCGCGCCATGTGCTGGGGCTGGTCAACGACCGTTTTGTGGCCGACGGACTGACCCCAGCGGTTGCGGTCGAACTGGAATTTTACTTGGTCGATCCAAAGCGCACACGCGACGGTATGGTCCGCCCCGCTTCGCCCGATTACAGCAAAGACCGCCCGCGCAATGTGGAGGTTTACGGCCTGCGAGAACTGGAAGATTTCCGGCCCTTCCTCGATGATCTTTACGCCTTTTGCGACATACAGGGCCTGCCGCTGGAAAGCGCGATTTCCGAATTTGCGCCGGGACAGTTTGAACTGACGCTTTGCTATAAGCCAGACGTGCTGCGCGCCTGCGACGATGCGTTAATGTACAAACGCGTGGTCAAGGCTGCGGCGCAGCGCAACGGGCTGGAGGCGACCTTTATGGCCAAGCCGTTCGCCGATCAGGCTGGGTCAGGGATGCACATCCACGTCTCGGTCAACGATGCCGATGGTAACAACATCTTCGCCAGCGAAAACCCCGAAGGCACCGACGCGCTGCGCCACGCCATTGGCGGCATGATCGCGCATGTGGGGGATAGCTTTGCCCTATTCGCACCCAATGCCAATAGCTACCGCCGGTTTAAGGCGAACAGCTATGCGCCGGTCGCGCCGACATGGGGCGTCAACAACCGCACCGTTTCGTTCCGCATTCCGGCAGGCGCGCCCAAGACCCGACACGTCGAACACCGCGCATGCGGGGCCGATGCTAACCCTTATCTGGCGGTCGCGGCGGTGTTGGCCGCAATGCACCACGGCATGAAAAATGCGACCGATCCGGGTTCTGCCGTAGTCGGCAATGGCTATGACCGCGATGCCAGCGGCGATGACAAGCCACCGAGCAATTGGTTCAGCGCAGTCGACCGTTTCCACGCCTCTGCCTTTGCGCGCGATTATCTGGGCGATCGCTTTGTCGACATGTTCACCATCGTCAAACGCACCGAACAAGACCGCTATTTCGGCGAAGTGACACGGCTGGATTACGATTGGTATTTGCGGAATGCTTGAGGGGAAAAATTCGCTTTGAATTTCGGTGGTTTTAAGCCAGCATCACAGAATCGGGAAACGCCGCAAAAAGGGATCGCAAAGCCATGGATATCAAGACATTATTGGATAACGCACAGAACCGCCGTTCACTTTTGAAAGGCATGGGCGTTGCTGCTGTCGGCTTAACCTTTACCGGCGCGCTTGCCGGTTGTGGCGAGAAAGAAGCGAAAAAGCTTGCGAATGGCGAAGAGGGCGCGCTCAACCTGTATAATTGGGACGATTATATGGGCGAAACCACGCTGGAGGATTTCAAAGGCGCAGCCGGTGTCGATGTCAAAATGGATCTGTTTGATACCAACGACACACTGTTTGCTAAATTCCGCGCGGGCAATCCCGGCTATGATTTGATCGTGCCATCGAATGATTTTGTTGAGCGCATGGCGCAAGCCGACATGCTTGAAAAGCTAGACAGGACGCAGATCCCCAATTGGAAGAATATTGCGCCGGAATATCAGGATGTGCCCTTTGATAAGGGGCGCGAGTATTCGGCGCCCTATACGTGGCTGGTAATCGGAATTGGATATCGCAAATCGAAGGTCAACCCTGCGCCTGATAGCTGGAAAGTAATGTTCGATAGCGACCAGTATAAAGGCCGCATCGCTTTGCTGTCAGAGGCGGGCGATATCTTCCGCCTATGTGCCAAATATCTGGGCAAATCGGTGAATGGATTGACTCCTGCTGATATCAAAACCATCGAAACTATGATGGTAAAGCAAAAACCGCACATTGCCAAATTCCATGACGATGATGGTCAGGATCTACTGGCGAAAGGCGAGGTTGATCTGGTCATGGAATATAACGGGGACATTGCGCAGCTGATGACCGAAGATGACGACATCGACTTTGTTATTCCCAAGGAAGGCAGTCAGCTCAATGCGGATAATCTATGCATCCCGAAAGGGGCAAAGCACCCTAAAAATGCGCATGCGTTTATCAACTTTATCCTCGACGCGCAAAACGGGAAAAAGCTCACTGAAGGCATAAAATATGCAACGCCTAATGCAGCGGCGAAGGCGTTGATGCCTGACAGCTACAAAAATAGCACAATCATTTTTCCACCCGCAGATGTGCTCGCGAAATGCGAATATGCCAAGTTCAATGCGGAAATTCAGCCGCTGTACGAGGAAGCCTTCACGCGCGTTCGTGCTGCTTGATTGTGCCACTCCAGCGGGTCACTCTTACCCCGTCGCCCCAGCGAAGGCTGGGGCCCATCGCGTCTGTCGGCCTTAAACAACATAGGCTGTGTAGCGGGGTAAGACGTGATAGGCTCCAGCCTTCGCTGGAGCGACGGCAGTGGTTGAACTGCGAATTTGAGGCTTAACTAATGGCCAACACCGAACAAGACTGGAAATCCCAAAAACGGCCCTTTGCGGCTGTTTCTACGTTGCCGCTTTTCTGGACGTTGCTATTCTTCGTCGTGCCGATGGGCTTCGTCTGGTTCTACAGCTTTGGCCGCAATATCGGGCTGACCGAAATCGACATTGTCGGAACGTTGGATAATTACAAACGCGCGACCGAGTGGCTGTATCTTGGCATTTTCCTGAAAAGCCTTGCGGTGGCCGCGCTGGTGACGCTCATTTGCTTGATCGTCGGGTTTCCGGTGGCGATGGCGATCACCTTTGCCAGTGAGAAATGGCGACCGTGGCTGTTGCTCGGCATCATGCTGCCGTTCTGGACCAACTTGCTGATCCGCACTTATGCGTTGATGATTGTGATGGGGCAGCAGGGCTATGCTAATAGCGGGCTTGGTGCGTTATGGAATGGCGCAAGCTGGCTGAAAACACTTGTCGGATTGCAACCATTGTCGACATGGGAGCCGCTGCCGCTTTTGTATAATAATTTCGCGGTGGTCGTCGGCCTTGTCTATGTCCATCTGCCCTTCATGGTGCTACCACTTTATTCTGCGCTCGACCGGCTCGACAAAAGCCTGATCGAGGCGAGCCTTGATCTTGGTGCGGGGCATTTGAAGACGTCGTTTAAGGTTGTTGTACCGCTGGCTGCGCCCGGCATTATCGCGGGCGTTATGATTACCCTTATCCCCGCACTTGGTGCCTATCTGACGCCTGACCTAATGGGCGGCACTGACAGCCAGATGATCGCCAATGTGATCGAGCGACAGTTTAAGCGCGCCAATGACTGGCCCTTTGGCGCGGCGCTTTCGTTCTTGCTGATCTACGCCATGTTCGCGCTTATCGCGTTGCAGGGACTGCGTAAGAAAACGGGTGAGGTGAAATCATGAGCCTGTTCACCCGCACCGCCCGCGCCCCGCTGGAATATAGCAAGTCGTTGTGGATGCGCGGCTGGGTCATAATGGTCATGCTGTTCCTCTACATCCCTCTGTTCGTGTTGATGGCGTTCAGTTTCAACGACAGCAAACGCAATGTTGTCTGGCGCGGGTTCACCACCAAATATTACGGCAAAGCGTGGGAGAATGACCAGCTGTGGAACGCGATGATGAACTCGCTGACCATCGCGACCTTTGCCACGCTATTCAGCCTGATTATCGGGTCGATGGCGGCGGTGATGTTGTGGCGCTTTCGTTTTCCGATGAAGTCGGCAGTGGACGGCACAATGTCGCTTCCGATTATCGTGCCCGAAATCTGTTTGGGCGTGGCGTTCCTTGTGTTCTTTTCATGGATCGGCTGGCCCAGCGGCCTGCCATGGCCGTTCAACCTGACGGCGATCATTATCGCGCACATCACCTTTTGCTTTCCCTTTGTGACGATGGTTGTCCGCGCCCGCCTTGCGACATTTAACCGCGAACAGGAGGAAGCAGCCAAGGATTTGGGCGCTGGGGAATGGCAGGCATTTCGCGATGTTCTGGTCCCGCATATCCGGCCTGCCTTGGTGTCTGGCGCGTTGCTGGCGTTTACGCTCAGCCTTGATGATTTCGTCATTACATTTTTCACCAGCACGCCGGGGACCGACACCTTCCCGGTTTTGGTTTATTCCTTGGTCAAGCGCGGAGTGACGCCAGACGTTAACGCCGCCTCGACGATCCTCATTCTCTTCACCGTTCTCCTCACCGCCATCGCTCTGAAGCTTCAGGGTGTGAAGGCCCTTGCGGATTCCCACTGATATGCCCGAACCCATCATTCAAATCCGCAACGTCACCAAACGCTTTGGCAAAGTCGCGGCGGTAGACAATGTCAGTCTCGACATCATCAAGGGTGAGTTCTTTGTCCTGCTCGGCCCATCGGGTTGCGGCAAGACCACGTTGCTGCGGATGATTGCGGGGTTTGAGGTTCCGACCGAGGGTCAGATATTGATCGACGGACAGGATATGAGCCGCGTTCCGCCGAACAAGCGCCCGGTCAATATGGTGTTCCAAAGCTATGCGGTATTTCCGCATATGTCGGTCGCAGACAATGTAGCTTACGGCCTGAAAATCGCGGGCGTTGGCAGAGGCGAACGTGAAGATCGCGTCAAAGAGGCGCTTGATCTGGTCAAGCTGGGCGGGTTTGAGGACCGGATGCCTGATCAGATGTCGGGCGGGCAGCGGCAGCGCGTGGCGCTCGCGCGCAGCCTTGTCATGCGGCCCAAAGTGCTATTGCTCGATGAGCCGTTATCGGCGCTCGACGCCAAGCTGCGCGCGCAGATGCAGTTCGAATTGGCCGATTTGCAGGACGAGGTCGGCATTACGTTTGTCACGGTGACGCACGATCAGGACGAGGCGCTATCAATGGCCAGCCGCATCGCGGTGATCAACAAAGGCGAAGTCGCGCAGCTGGCGACGCCGTCCGACCTGTATGAATATCCCGCCAACCGCTTCGTTGCCGACTTTGTGGGGTCAGTGAACATCTTTGAGGGCAAGTTGATCGTCGATGATCCCGACAAAGCTGCTGTCGATTGCCCCGGGCTTGGCAAAGTCTATCTGAACCACGGCGT
>JBEBKE010000154.1:0-5632 GCA_040079555.1 Sphingorhabdus sp.
ATGTGGAGGAGGCGGCGTCAATCCGACTCCACCGCCGCCGCCACCCACTGCAAATTTCGATACAGTCGAATATCAGCGGTCAAACGGGGCGGTTCAGGCGCGGGCAATCGCGGCCTATAACGCAGGCGCATCTGGCGCGGGTATCATAGCGGGCGTGGTCGATAGCGGAATTGACGAAGACAGCCCAGAGTTTGCGGGAAGAATCCATCCTCTCTCTGCCGACTTTGCTGGCTCGCGTGGCTTGCAGGACGAAGGGGGGCACGGAACCGCTGTTTCCGCCGTGTTACTGGCTGCTAAAAACGATTCCGATATGCACGGAGTTGCTTTTGCGTCGACGTTGCTCGTTCTGCGTACCGATACCGCCGGCACGTGCACTGACCCTGACCCGGAAAAGGGCTGTACGCACAGCGACAATAACATGGCCCGCGCGCTCGACCGTGCCGTTTCGGCGGGCGCGAAAGTCGTTAACTTTTCGCTTGGAGGGTCGCCGGCAAATTTCAATCTCCGCGCAGCAATCGACCGGGCAACTGCAGCGGGTGTTGTCCTTGTTTTTTCGGCAGGTAACGATTTTGATACCCAGCCCGAAACCGCGATAAACCCAGACGAGCTGGCAATGATTGCGCTTGACCCTGTCGCACGTGGTCAGATTATCATCGCTGGCGCGACGGATTCAAATCGCACAATTTCGGCATTTTCCAACCGGGCGGGCACAGGAGCGAGCAGCTATCTAACGGCTTTAGGCGTTCGCGTGCGTGCACCAGACGAGACCGGCGCGGCATTCTTTTGGAGCGGGACCAGCTTTTCCGCACCTGTGATATCGGGAGCTGTCGCATTGCTGGCGCAAGCGTTCCCAAATTTGACCGGCCGCCAAATCGTCGATTTACTGCTTCGAACGGCGGACGATTTAGGCGATACTGGCACCGATGCAGTTTACGGTCGCGGTGAGCTAAATCTCTCTCGCGCGTTTGCGCCTCAGGGTCAAACGTCGCTGGCCTCGACTATGATTGCCGTTTCCATCAACGTGGCAACAGGTGCACTGTCCGCACCCATGGGCGACGCAACTCGGGCAGGCGGGCCAAAGACCGTCGTTCTCGACTCCTACGGCCGGGCATTTGACGTCGATTTTTCAGGCAGCCTCGCCGCCGCGCCGGCAGCCCCAACCTTGGCGCCTGCACTTGCCATCGGCACACATACACGAGTGGCCGTTGGCGGCACTTTGTCCGTCGCGCTATCCGTTACCGACCGCGTCGGCAGCGTTTCGTTGGACCAGCTGGACCTAAGCCAATCTGACCGGCAACAGGTACGCGCGATTGCCGCGTCGGTTATCGCAAAACTGCAACATGATAAAACAGTCGCGTTTGGTATCGGACGCAGCAGCAGCGCACTAATCGATCAGATGTCGTTGGAACGCGCATCGGGCTTTGTTGCAGCCGATGCAGCGCAAAGCGACTTTGGTTTTCATATGCGACCGAAATCCGCCTTTGCCTATCGGCAAGCGCTCGGACCGGTTGGGATATATACAGGCTATGAGATTGGCGATGCCCGGATTTGGCGCGATCGCATCGGCATCGCCACGCAGCAGGATTTCCAAAATCACCGCTACAGCCTGACGAAGGTTGGGATTGAACGGCAAATAGGCAAAGCCAAGGTCACGCTTGGCGGCACCTATCTGATAGAGGACGCGTCAATTTTGGGAGCAGCTGGAAATATTTGGACGGGCGAAACGGGTTCAAAAAGTTGGTTTTCCGACGCAAAACTTGAATTCGGAATAGCAAAGGGCTGGCAACTATCGGGAACCTATCGGCGTGGCTGGACACGAATTCGCGCTGCCGGTTTACGCCAGAATGCTGACTGGCTGCGAACCGAGGCGACATCAATCGACTTGACCCGTTTCGGCGTATTTTCGCTACGCGATCAACTCGCTCTTCGTATTTCGCAGCCATTACGTGTCACGAGCGGCGGAATAAATGTCACCCTGCCTGACAGCTACGATTATGCAAGTTTAAGCGCCGACTTTGGCGACCAATATATTTCTCTCGCGCCCACGGGCCAAGAACGCGATTTGGAATTGTCATATGCGTCGTCGTTGTGGGGCGGGCAATTCGGCGGAAATCTCTATTGGCGGCATGAGCCCGGCAATATCGCCGATGCAGCTGCCGATGTCGGAATTGCATTACGATTTAGCCGAGCTTTTTAAACCGTAAAACTCTCACCGCATCCGCAACTGCCGGTCGCGTTAGGGTTGTTGAAAACAAAACCTGCGGCGAATTCATCCTCGACCCAATCCATCGTCGATCCGACCAGATACAGCACCGATCCGCCATCGATATACAGCACGCCGCCGGGCGTTTCGATCTTCTCGTCAAACGCAACCGCCTCGGTCACATAATCGACCGAATAGGCAAGGCCGGAACAGCCACGGCGCGGGGTGGACAGCTTTACGCCGATTGCGTCTGCGGGAGCTTTGGCCATTAGCTCGGCGATCCGCGCTTCTGAATTGGGCGTCAGGTTTACGGCGGCTGGTATCGCGCGGCGGGTTTTGGTTTCGGTGCTCATAACATCCCCAGTTCCAACCGTGCTTCATCGGTCATCTTGGCTGGGTCCCATGGCGGGTCCCAAACAAGCACAACCTCAGCATCGCCCACACCGGGCACAGCGCCGACGCGCAGCTCGACTTCGCTCGGCATAGACTCGGCAACGGGGCAATGCGGTGTAGTTAGCGTCATCGTCACCAACGCATGACCTGCGTTCACCTCAACGCCGTAGATCAGGCCAAGGTCATAAATGTTGACCGGAATTTCGGGGTCATAAATCTCTTTGATCGCGTCGATAATCGCGTCCTGCAACGCTTCGTCGCCCTCTGCCGCAACCGGCGCGGGTTTCTGCGCAAGGAAGCCTTCGAGATAGTCCTTCTTGCGCGAAAACGTCTCCACAGCGCTTTCGACGCGTGCTTTGGGCGGCGCTTCGACGCTATCGACTTCTTCGATCTTGATGTTGTTATCACTCATCCAAATATCCTTTGAACGCGATCTAGGCCGCGCATCAACGCCGCAACATCGCTTTCATCATTGTAAATCCCAAAACTCGCGCGCGCGGTGGCTGGCACGCCCAGATAGTCCATCAGCGGTTGGCAGCAATGATGCCCAGCGCGGATCGCCACGCCCTCTTCATCCAAGATAGTGCCGATGTCGTGCGGATGCACCCCCTCCATGCTGAAGGAAACGATGCCAGCCGACTTTTCGGGGCCGTAAAGTGTGATCGAATTGATTGCGCGCAAAGCTTCGCGCGTCTGGCGGACCAATTCTGTCTCATGAGCATGGATCGCCTCAAGCCCGATGCTCTCGACAAAATCGATCGCCGCGTGCAGCCCGATGGCTTCGATGATCGCGGGCGTGCCTGCCTCAAAGCGCTGCGGCACGGGAGCATAAGTGGTGCCTTCGAACGAGACTTTGTCAATCATCGCGCCGCCGCCCTGATAGGGTGGCATATGATCGAGCAAAGCCTTGCGGCCCCAAAGCGCACCGATACCGGTCGGGCCATACAGCTTGTGCCCGGAAAAAACGTAGAAATCGCAGTCCATCTCCGCAACGTTCACGGGCACACGTGGCACAGCCTGACAGCCATCGAGCAACAGGCACGCGCCCACCTTGCGCGCCAAAGCCGCTGCGCGCTTTACATCCAGCACTGACCCCAGCACGTTGGAGACATGGGCGAAAGCGATCATGTCAAAATTGTTGGTCAGCATGGCCTCTGCAGCATCCAGATCAATCTGGCCGTCAGCAGTGATCGGGCAGACATCGACCTGCCAGCCCGCCAGCTGCCAAGGCACGATGTTGCTGTGATGCTCCAACTGGCTTAGCAGCACGCGCCGTTTATGACCCGGAACAGCGGGCCAGCATTGCGCGACCAGATTGATCGCCTCAGTCGCGCCCTTGGTGAAGACGATTTCGTCTTCACGCCCACCGATGAAGGATGCCACCCGCGCACGCGTTGCCTCAAACGCGACGGTCATATTGGCCGAGCGCGCATAGACGCCGCGATGGACAGTGGCATAATCCTTGCCGCCTGCGCGCATCATCGCATCGAGCACGCATTGCGGCTTTTGCGCGGTCGCTGCGGTATCGAGATAGTGCCAGTTGTTTGCGAGGCCGGGGAATTGCTCGCGCAAATCATGCCCAGCGGCACCGCCTTCATTTTCCCAGCGACCTGGCGCGCGCTCCGTTTCAACCAAACCGTTCGGGCTGAGCTTGTCGAAGCCCCGTTCTTTTATTTGCACGTTCGCAGAAACAGGCAGCCCTTCGACAGGCTCAGGGCGAACGGGGTTAAGACCCGAGTTGGTTCGTAACTTACGTCTTCGACGAAGGGTCACACCAATTCCCCCAATTTCGCCAGCGCCAACTCGGTCAGCATCGCCTCATCCGCCGCGCCTTCAAACACGCCAGCGACAAAGGCCTGCAACATCAGCTTCTTGGCATCCGCAGGCGCAATGCCGCGTGCTTGCAGGTAGAATAAACCCATCGGGTCGAGCTCGCCAATCGCACAGCCATGCGCGCATTTGACATCGTCGGCATAGATTTCGAGTTCGGGCTTGGCATTGGCAGTCGCGCTGCGATCAAGCAGCATCGCCTTTACCGATTGCTCGCTGTCGGTATGCTGGGCATCGCGCGCGACGGCGACTTTGCCGAGATAGGTTCCGGTTGCCTTGCCAGCCAGCACCGAACGCACCATTTGCGAAGACGTCGCGTCGGGTTCTGCATGGGTGACCGTGGTGATGATTTCGAGCGTCTGCTCGCCGCCGCCAATCTGCACCGCGCCGAGTTTGAAATCTGCGCCTTCGTGAAGCGTGACATTCAACTCAACCCGCCCATAATCGCCGCCGATGTTCAGCACATGGATCGCGGCAGTAGCGCCTTTGCCAATGGCGAGATCAAGTTGGTGGATTGAACCGCCATCCTGAACAATCGTCCTAACGAAATTCCCACCCGCAGGCACAACATCGCACTCCGCCGCAGGCAAAGGCCAAACGCGCGCCAGCGCATCTATATCCGAATAACGGAATGCCTCATCGCGGCGAGTTGGGAGCGCCGTCATCGCAGCTTACCTTCTTTGTGGCTTCGTGGCTTCGTGTGAGATAAATTTTGCTCACACAAAGCCACGAAGCCACAAAAGGAATAAGACGAAAGCCCGCTCACGCAGCTAATTCCTTGTAACCATCCCGCTCCAACTCCAGCGCCAGTTCCGGTCCGCCGGTGCGGGTAATACGGCCACCATCGAGCACATGGACAAAGTCCGGCTTCACATAATCGAGCAACCGCTGATAATGCGTGATCAGCAGCACCGCTTTGTCGGGGCGGCGCATGATGCGGTTGATGCCGTCGCCGACGACGCGAAGCGCATCGATATCGAGGCCGCTGTCGGTCTCGTCGAGGATCGCGAGCGCGGGGTCGATGATGCCCATCTGCACCATCTCGTTGCGCTTCTTCTCGCCGCCCGAAAAGCCGACATTCACCGGGCGCTTGAGCATATCCATATCCATGCCGAGCGCATCTGCCTGTTCGCGCGCGACCTTCAGGAATTCAGCCCCCGATAGCGGAGTCTCGTCGCGGTTCTTGCGTTGTGCGTTTAAAGCCTC
>JBEBKE010000155.1:0-5616 GCA_040079555.1 Sphingorhabdus sp.
GCCCGCCGTCAAAGCGGGAAATTTGGCAGCGTCAACCAACTCGGCGCTCCGATTGTTGGACGCCGCTATAACGAAATCGTCGTCCGTCATGATCGGCAAGACCAGATATTCTGGTGCTTCATGAACCAAAAAGGGCGCCCTAGCTATACTTACAGCCTTGGGGCGGAAGTGCAGGATGTGCAGGATTGGGTAACCGATAACTACGCGTTCGCAGCAAATGGCGGACCCGATGATTTGCGGTACTTTGTGTGCGGATCAAAAACACCGGGCGTCTATAATCTGGGCGGCGACCTTCGGCATTTTGCCGACAGTATTCGGCGGCGGGATTTACCGGCCATGCGGAAATACGCTGAAACGTGCGTTCGGATGCAGCATGCCAATTGGAACGCCTTTGGTGCGCCGATCATCACATTCGCCCTTGTTCAGGGTGATGCGCTGGGCGGTGGTTTTGAACACGCGCTTGCGTTTGATGTGCTGGTCGCTGAAAAAAGCGCGCGCATGGGGTTGCCAGAAATTATCTTCAACCTCTTTCCAGGGATGGGTGCTTATAGCTTCCTGTCGCGCCGCGTCGGCCGAAAACTCGCCGAAAAGTTCATTCTCGAAGGTAAAATCCATACCGCCGAAGAGCTTTATGCGATGGGTATTGTGGATATTCTGGTTGAAGATGGCGAGGGCGAGGCTGCGATTGTCAGCTATGTTAACAAGCACCGCCAACGCTTCGCCGCTGAACGCGCGGTGTATTTGGCACGGCGCGCATCAGACCCTATCGAGCTGGACGAACTGCTTAGGATTACGAATATTTGGGCGGAAACCGCAATGACTCTAACCGAGGCTGACGTTCGCAAAATGGAGCGACTTGCCAACGCGCAAGAGCGTCGTATCACCCGGAGCTTGCAACAGGTTTCGTAATCGCGCCCGATGAAAACGGCTGTAGATCGGCCTGAACATTCTCAAATGCTTTGATCACTTTGGCTTGGTGATGCGGTGCGTTGGCATGGAATTCGGATTCGGTAATGTTTTCGAGTTTTCCGCACAATGCCGACAAAACAGCAGCTCCAATGTTGTTCGAGCAGCTTTTCATCGCATGGGCGGCAAATCGGAACTGGTTGAGATCGTGTTCTGCGACTGATTTTTGCAATGCGTCCAAAGATTCATCCGCGTCGGTGAAAAAGCTCTCGATCATGTCGTCGACAAAGCTCTGATCGCCAATGGTCAACAAATAGTCGATCTGGCTTGGGTCAATAGCAGATTGCGCGATGGCGTCTGGGTTGGCGCGCAAAGACACTATTGTGCCTAGCGGGTCGTTAATAGGAGAGGGCAGGTCGGTGCGCTGATCACTGCCTTCGCAGCAACTGTCGATTATTGAAAGCAATAGCGGCGCGTTGACAGGCTTGGTCAGGCGCAGGTCCATGCCAGCGTTCAGGCACCGTTCTTCGGTTTCGATCGTTGCGTCGGCAGTGACGCCTACGATGGGCAAATGTTGCCGCCCGCCCTCAATTTGCCGCCACATTTTGCAAGCGGTGATCCCATCGAGCCGCGGCATGTTAACATCAAGCAGCAGAATATCGAAATCGTCCTGCTCCAAAATCTCAAGCGTTTCATCGCCGTCGCATACTAACGTCACCTCATGTCCAGCAGCCTCAAGAATCGCCGCAAGAATATTTCGGTTGGTCCTGTTGTCATCGGCGACTAGAACTTTACGCGGAGCATAGGTTTTTGGCGCCTCGGTGTGGTGGGTCGTAAGTCCGATATCTTTGCCGCCAGCGAATGAGCAGCCGATGCGGATCGCACTTCGTACTTCGTCAAACTGAGGCGCAGCGGGCAATATCGTGGCAAATGCCGCGCGGAGTTCAACGTCTTCCAAATCAATTTCTTCGGCGTTAGCCACCAGTACCGGGGCGACTTTAGCAGCCGAAAATTTCTCCCAAAGCGGATCATCGGGCGGGAAGAAATCTGCGAGATGTTTATCAAGGATCGCAATTCGGTAATCCGCCAAAGCCACTTGATTGATGGCCGCGAGCAAGTCGTCCCGCGTGACGCAGATGACCGCGCGCACGTGATAATTCCCGGCAGCTTGCGCCTTGGCCAAAAGGCTGCTGTCAAACTGCCCTAGGGCGAGCAACTTCACCGCTGGTTCCAGGCTTTGTTCGGTGTCTGCAATCGAAGGATTTTCGGCAACCCTCTGCACCGGAATATCGACAAAAAACTGCGTGCCGCGGCCAAGCTCGCTTTCAACGGTGATCGAACCACCGACCTGATTGAGTGACTGACGACATATCGCCAAGCCCAACCCCGTTCCGCCAAATCGATTAAGAACGGTCTCGTCGGCTTGCTGGAACGGTTCAAAAATTCGCTTTAGCGCTCCGTCGGCGATTCCGATTCCGGTATCCGAAACGATCAGTGACAGCGTCAAGATATCACCCTTTTGCCGCAGTCGGCTCGAAATAGTCACACCGCCAGATTCAGTAAACTTTATCGCATTTCCAACCAGATTCAGCAGGGTGTTGCGTACAATCGTTACGGGGGCGTTGATAAGGCTATCGCTTAAAGGTTCCGCGTGGAGTTGGATGGTCAGCGATTTTTCTTCAGCTCGGACCTGCATGATATCACGGACTTCAGCCAGCAAGTCGTTTGCTTGCATTGGTTGATGCTGTATTTCCGTCGGTCCGCTATCATTGCGCGCGATTTGAATGAGCTGATCGATCAGGTGTAAAAGATGCTCGCCAGCCTTTACGCTGGAATCGATCATGTCATGCTGATTTTTCGGCATCTCAAGCTGCTTCAGATGGTTGCCATAGCCGATAATCGCGTTGAGCGGCGTCCGTAATTCGTGGCTGACGCTGGCAAGGAAATAGCTTTTGGCACGGTTTGCGGCCTCCGCTTGTTCCTTGGCTTGCGACAGCTTGCGGATCAATTTTGAAGAATATGCCGGGATAATCAGCAATGCGGCTGTCAGGCTGTAACCCAACGCTGCGTGCTGTTGCCAATATTCGGTCATCAGCACGGGAAGGCCAAAGGTTACCGTCGAAAAAATCGACGCGATGAATAGCCACTTCAAACCAAGGCGAAACCCTGTGCCCAGCGACATCCATAAAAACAGCGGATAAACGAACGACGTCGCCTCTGGCGAGTACATCAAGATCGACGATGCCATGATGCTATCGACAATAATTCCGGTCAGGAAATACGTCTCTCTGGGCAGTTTTTGCGCTCTGATCGCCAGATAAAGCGTCAGGTTAATTGTCTGATAACACGCAAACGCAATAAGGATGAAGTTTTCGGCGCTCAAAAAATGACTGGCCGCCCATGCGGCAAACCCCAGCACGAGCCGGTTCTTTGCCATTTCCAATTCATGGACTGGCGCAGCCGCTTTCTTTGCGGGGTCGGCTTTTTTGAACGCGTTGATTTTCATCGTCCGGCCTTTTGAAATTGGACGGTGCCGTTGGCGAACAAATCGTAGATTTGATGGATCGTTAGTGATCGACCAAATAGAAAGCCTTGCAATTCATCGCAGCCCGCTGCGTGCAGCAATGCTCTTTGGCCTTCGGTCTCTACGCCCTCTGCAACCACGCGCATGCCAAGTGCATGGGCGAGATGCGCAATCGTCGAAATGATCGCACGGTCCGCAGTCGATTGCTCAATCCGCGCGATAAATGTTTGGTCAATCTTCAGCCGCTTGGCGGGCAAGTCGCGCAGATATTGCAATGATGAATATCCGGTACCAAAGTCATCGATGGAAATATCGACGCCATTAGCGCGCAATTTTTCGAGCTGCGCTTGTAATTCAGAGCTTTGATCGATCAAAAGCTCTTCGGTTATTTCCACAGTCAACTCACCGGCTTCAACGCCATGCAAGGCCATAAACCCAAGGATATCGTCAGCGAGTTTTGGTGACTGAAACTGGCGTGGAGAAACGTTCACTGCAACATGCGGCAAGGCAATGCGGTCTGCGCGACACTGTGCGATTTGTGCGCATGCGGCATCGATTACCCACAATCCGATACGATTGATAAGTCCAGAATCATTGGCAACCTTAATAAACTCATTTGGCATCAACCGGCCGCGTACGGGATGGTTCCACCGCAACAGTGCCTCAAGCCCGCAATATTCGCTGCTGACAGCGTCGATGATTGGCTGATATTCCAAAACGAACTCGTCGGATTCTAGGGCGTTACGAAGATCCGCCTCAACTTCGGCATTTTGCTGCGCGATGCGGTTCAATTCAGCCGAAAAGAAGCAAAACCTGTTTCGTCCATTTGCCTTGGCCTCGTACATCGACAGATCGGCAAGCCGCAAAAGCTCGTCTGGGGAAGTGCCATCATCCGGGATCATCGCAACGCCGATGCTGGCACCGATCAGCTGTTCGGAATCGTCGATACGATAGGGCAGGCTGATTTGCGCCAGCAGCTGCATACACTGCGCTGCGGCATCTTCTACGCCGTTAATTCCGCGCAGAATGATTGCAAATTCGTCGCCGCCGATACGCGATGCAAAGCAAGATGGGTTGAGATGCGTGCTGATCCGCTCAGCAACTGACCGCAGCAGCATATCGCCAGCCTGATGCCCGCGTGTGTCGTTGATGACTTTAAAGCGGTCTAAATCGACCAGCAACAAAGCCGCAGATTCACCATTTTTCTGGCATTCGTCAATCGCGGTCCGAACGTTTTCTGACAGCAAGGCGCGATTTGGTAAGCCAGTGAGCATATCGTGAAGCGCCAAATGCGCACGGTGCTCCTCGGCAAATTTGCGCGCGGTAATATCAACAGCGGAGGTCAAGACACCAATGACTTGGCCGTCCATGTTCCGCAAAGGTGATTTGTTGCAGTGGAAAGTCAGCGAGACACCGTCGCTGACGTATACTTCCTCGTAATTGGGAATTGAATTGCCGGTTTCTGTAATCACCGTGTTCCGCCGCCGCTCCCGCTCAGCAAGCATGTTTGGCAAGGAGTCATACACCGATTTGCCAACCAATAGGTCAGGTTCTGTTTTGAACAGCGCCGATTGATAGTTGTTCATAAACAGGAATTTGCCGTTCCTGTCTGTCGCATTGATCATAATTGGGGTTGTGTCGATGATCTGTTCCAGCATCGATTTTGCCACTGGATGACCGACTTGGGCAGTAAGTTCAGACGCAGTCTGGCCCGATGCGCCTTCTTCCAACTCGCGGCTTTTACGATGCTGGTTAATCAGCAGCAGAGCGCGCTCACGAAATTCTGTGTCCGTCACGGGGCTTTGCAAAAAGTCAGTGGCACCAGCGTCCAATGCGCTGATTCTGCATTCGCGATCCTGACGGGCGGTGATTACAATGGCTGGAGCGCCTCCGCCAGCGCCGCGTTCACGGACGCGGCGGATAAATTCCGCACCGTTCATTTCGGGCATGCGATAGTCAACGATGAGGAGATCGGCTGTCTCGGTTTCAAGCCATTCTAGGGCTTCCACAGCACTTTGAAAGCATTTGGAACTGAACTCGTGGCCCATCATCGCCACAAACTGCGCATAAATACGCAAGTTGGTGGCACGATCGTCCACAATGACAATGCGCGCGTGCATATCGTTGGACTAGATGCCTAACCTCAAGGAATGGTTAATGGATTGCCAGTTTCCGGTAAGAATTTT
>JBEBKE010000156.1:0-5614 GCA_040079555.1 Sphingorhabdus sp.
TAGCCAAACAGCTTCTTGCCAGAGAAAGTCGAGGTCACTTCGCTGAAAACGCCAAACAGGGGCAAGATCAGGATATAGACTTCGGGATGCCCCCAAATCCAGATCAGGTTCACATACATCATCGACGATCCGCCGAAATCGTTCGTGAAGAAGTTGGTGTCCACATACCGGTCAAGACTGAGAAGCGCGAGCACTGCCGTGAGCACGGGGAAGGAAGCGACAATCAGAATATTAGCGCAAAGGCTGGTCCAGGTGAACACCGGCATCTTCATCAGACCCATGCCCGGAGCCCGGAGTTTCAGGATCGTGACGATGAGATTGATCCCTGACAGGGTTGTCCCCACACCTGCTATCTGCAGGGCCCAGATGTAGTAGTCGACCCCGACACTGGGACTATAGGCTATGCCCGACAATGGCGGATAGGCCAACCATCCCGTCGCCGCGAATTCACCAACAAACAGCGAGACCATAGTCAGGACCGCCCCGGCTGTCGTCATCCAGTAGCTGAAATTGTTGAGGAATGGAAAGCTGACGTCGCGTGCGCCAATCTGCAGCGGTACGATATAGTTCATCAAACCCGTGATGAACGGCATCGCAACGAAGAATATCATGATCACACCATGCGCGGTGAAAATCTGGTCGTAATGGTGCGCGTTCAGATAGCCTTCGGAACCGCCAAATGCCATCGCCTGTTGCAAGCGCATCATGATTGCATCGGCAAAGCCGCGAAGGAACATCACCAGGCCCAAGATCATGTACATGATCCCGATTTTCTTGTGGTCGACCGTGGTAAACCACTCCTTCCACAAATAACCCCAGAGCCGGTATCGCGTCACCAGCGCCAGAAGTCCAACCCCGCCAATGATGACGACAACCATGGTCGACAGCACGATGGGATCATGGGGAAGCGAGTTCCACGAGAGCTTGCCGAACAGCAGCGTGGGTGCAGAGGCTGAGGTCGAGACAGCGGCTTCGGAACTCATGACGCAGGCTTCCCGTCTACGTAGTCAAGCATCGCGTTGGAAAACCGGCCTGAGCTTGTGGGCAAGCGACGCGTATCAGGTAAGGGCAACCCCGCTCCCACCAAGGCAGCCAGATTGACCGGTTGCGCGGATGGGCGCGACAGACTGGTCCCCAGCAATGCAGGGTTTGAGCAGATTGCGGCAACATAGCTATCGCTGGCAGTGGCACCCGTTCCTCGCGCCGCAAACTTGTCATAGGACAGATGACGGACATTGAAGAGGCCTGCGCGACCCGCTCCGCCACGGGCATCAATGGACATCATGTCATGCATGCACATCTTGCCGGGCTCAACGCACAGGTTGACAACCAGATCGAACAGATTCTGCTCGACATTTGCGTACCGCCTGACTGGTTCTCTCTCGCTGGGCCGTTCCAGTTGCAGATAGGCTATACGATCGAGCGTCATTCCCGCCGATTTCGTATTCTCAGCCCAGCGCTCAAACGCTTGCGGAGAAAGGCTATGAACGTCAAAACGCATATTGGAGAATCCGGCGCCCGAATAATTGGCTGAAAAGCCCTTGAACCGGCCAAGTTCGTTGAAAACGCCGTGCAGTTTGGTTTCCATTCCAGGCATGGCGTAAATTTGTCCGGCCAGTGCAGGCACGTAGAAACTGTTCATCACTGACGACGATGTAATCCGGAACTGCACCGGCCTCCCAACCGGAAGAGCGAGCTCATTGACCGTTGCAACACCTTGCTCAGGATAGATGAAGAGCCATTTCCAGTGCAATGCGACAACTTGCACCTCCAAGGGCTTGACGGTGGCGGGTACCGCCTTGCCGGGAGCAGTCCTTGCCAAAGGGCGATAAGGATCGAGCAGATGGGTTCCGACCCATGTCAACGCGCCGAGGCAGATGATGATCAGCAGCGGTGCGGCCCAGATCAGCAGTTCCAGCTGGGTGGAATGGTCCCAATCGGGCTTATAGGTCGCATTGCTGTTGGTGGCGCGATAACGCCAGGCAAACCAGCCGGTTGCCGCCATGACCGGGACGATAATCAAAAGCATCAATGCGGTCGAAATGATGACAAGGTTGCCTTGCTGTCGTGCGACATCGCCAGCGGGGTCGAGCACCACCATGTCGCACCCACCGAGCAGCGGAACGAGCGCCAAAACGGCCACAAGGCGGAAACCGGATCGAGGAAATCTGGAGCGGATCATCCCGCGTCAATAGAATTGCTGCGCTGCAGCGAACATAGGACATTTTGTCCAATGCATTGATCCAGATCAAAGAGGTAAGACGCGGCTATCAGATTTGCCAGACATGTCCGAAAGGGCAACATACGAGAATGGATCAAGTGCGATGGTGGCGAATTCCATCCCGACGACGCAAGCGGAAGAAGATGCGCGTGCGCTGCATGACGACGGCCATCCGGTTGCACCCGGCGAAATCGCCATCGGCGTCGTGATCGGTCGCACATCAGAGTTTTTCGACTTTTTCGTCTACGCCATTGCATCAGTTCTGGTCTTTCCAAAACTGGTATTCCCTTATCTGGATCCGCTTTCCGGTACCTTGTGGTCTTTCGCAATATTCGCGTTGGCATTTGCTGCCCGGCCCGTCGGGACGGCGATTTTCACAGAGGTCGACCGCGCCTACGGGCGGGGCGCAAAGCTGACCATCGCGCTATTCCTGTTGGGTGGATCGACCGCCGCGATCGCTTTCTTGCCAGGTTATGAAGCGTTGGGGATCGGTTCGGCGTTGCTGCTCGCCCTGTTCCGGATGGGGCAGGGTGTTGCCTTGGGAGGCTCTTGGGATGGCCTAGCGTCTCTGCTGGCGTTGAATGCTCCCGCCGCAAAGCGGGGATGGTATGCCATGATTCCACAGCTTGGCGCGCCGCTCGGGCTGATCGTGGCGAGCCTTTTGTTCGCCTTTCTGATTTGGGCTTTGCCCGCTCAGGATTTTCTGGATTGGGGCTGGCGATACCCCTTCTTTGTGGCCTTCGCGATCAATGTCGTTGCCTTGTTTGCGCGCCTCCGTATCGTCGTGACGCCGGAATATGCGCGGCTGTTCGAGAAGCAGACCCTCCAACCTGCCTCGGTTCTCGAGACCGTGCGAACTGAATGGCGCATCATCGTACTTGGTGCCTTCGCGCCACTGGCCAGCTTTGCGATGTTCCATATGGTGACCGTTTATCCGCTTAGCTGGGTGTTCCTGTTCACTGAGGAGAGCCCTGTTCGGTTCCTTTTGATTGAGGCATTGGCTGCTGCACTGGGCATTTTTGCCATATTGGGATCTGGCAAGCTGGCGGACCTTTATGGTCGACGGAACCTTCTTGCCGCGACCGCGGTTGCCATCGCCGCGTTCAGCGGGTTTGCGCCACAATTGCTTGATGCGGGTGAAGCCGGGGAAACAGCCTTCATGTTGCTTGGATTCACTTTACTCGCCCGCATTGTTGCGGACGGTCGGAGCATACCTCCCCGCATTCGCAAAAAGCTGTTCGAGTGACAGCCCCTGCAAGGCAGGGTCGGCAGCTACCGCCTTGTTGAGCGCATCGACATAGGCGCGGTGGTGCTTGCCATGATGGATCGTCATTGTCTGGCTGTCGATCACAGGCGCAAGTGCATCGACCGCATAGGGAAGCGGTGCCAGTTCAAAAGCAGCCTGCGCCATCTGTGGCACCGCTTCCGGTGCCGACCCGTGCGCTGGCATCAATGGAATTGCGGCTGCCAAGGTTGCAGCGGCGACAAAGGATGATTTCATGCCCAACTCCTCTCTAATGATCATGATGGCCGGATGGTCGCTCGCCCAGCGGCAGAACTCTCAACATGACCGCGACCTCCCCAGCACGTTCAAACTTCAACGTGACCGGGACGCTGTCTCCCGCGACGAACGGAGAGTAGAGACCAGTGAACATTAGATGATTTGCTCCAGGCGAAAACTTGAGTTCACCACCTGCCGGGACAGTGGGCGCTTCCAGCTTTTCCATGCGCGTGATGCGACCATCGAAAGTTGAAACGTGCAGTGTGACGTCTTCTGCCCATGGGCTGCTGGCAGACAGGAGCCGGTCGTCGCGAGTCGTGGTGTTGATGATCGTCATATAGCCAGCGCCGGTGGACAAAGTACCGATGGTGGCAGGTGCCCAGGGATCGACGATCTGGATTGGCCCTGATGCCTGCACTTGCCCGTGATCCTGTTCATGCGGCGAGTGCCAGGTCGTCAGCCATGCGGTCGTGGAGAAGATGGCGAGGAACAACAGAACTTCCACGATGATCGTGCCACGCAGCCATTTGAGGGCAGATTGCGATTGTGTGAGGCGCTTGCTCAGGCTGAAGCGGTTGACGGCTGCCAGGCCGAGAAGCCCCGATGTCAGCGCCGCCTTGGCAATCAGGCCAAAATCATATGCCCGCGTCCAGTCGATCTGAAAGCCCAGTAATTGCACCGCCGTTATGATCGCCGCTGCGACCAACAGGCTGACGATCCATAGGGCTTGCCGACTGAAGTTTCTGACCAGTGCAGCAAATGGTACGCGTGACATAGCGCGCCTTGCCACCAGCAGCGTCCAAAGCCCGCCAAGCCACCATGCCGCAGCCGAAACGTGGAGGACAAGAGTCGCGGCAGGCAGGATACCTCTCGCCGCTGAATGACCGGTAATGCCAAAGGATACAAGGATCGCAAAGGCGCCGACGAGCGCGAGGGGTCGGCGAGCGGCAACGGCCAGCCACAGTCCGCCGAAAAGTTGCAGGCCGAGCGCCGCCCCGAGCGGAGACAGGAGCACGGCGCGAACAGTGTCCGCGTCGAGCGTCTCTCCAAGACGAAGCGCATAGACCAGCATTGCGCCGCTGGCTGCAAGCGCCAGCACAAGGCCTGACAACCGGATCAATATGGCAAGAGCGGGGAACGCCAGTTGTTCGCGACCGAGCGTGTGTCGCGCCAACACCGTTCCCGCACCAGTCAAGGCGGCAAGATAGACCGAAGCCTTGAGGATCGCGGTCAGAAGCTCAAGCATATCATTTGCGCGGGGGTCGCATCACGATGATGATGCTTCCCTTGATAACATGGCCGTCGGCGGCAAGCGCCATCCAGCGGATTTCGTTGCGCCCCAGTCCAAGGTCGGGATTGGCAGACGTGAATTTGAGCGCGTTCGATGCAGGCTTGAACGCCAGTTTCCTCTCGCCCTTGCTATTTGCGAGAATGAGCGATGTCAGCCGCACCTTCTCTGCAAATGTCATTTCGAACAGCGGCGGCGATTGGGTCAACACGCTGCCGCTTGCCGGATTGGAGCTGCGGACGGTGGTATGGGCGGCAGCAGAGAACGCCCCGCCCAGTGTCAATGCCAATGCCGCAATCGCGACGAAACTTCTCTTCATTGCTTTTTCTCCTTCTGCGGCCAGGGGTTGGCAAAGCGCGGATCAGTGAGGAAAGAACTGTCGGTTAGTGCGTTTAGGAAGGCGAGCAGATCGGCGCGCTCCTGCGCTGACAAGGTGAAGCCCGGCACGAATGAGCTTTTGAGCGGATTGTTCTTCCCGATACCGGCATAAGGGCCGTTACCGATGGTCCGCCCGCCTGCTGCATAGTGATCGATAACCTCATCCAGCGTCGCAATCGAACCATCATGCATATAGGGTGCGGTCAATGCCACATTGCGCAAGGAA
>JBEBKE010000157.1:0-5486 GCA_040079555.1 Sphingorhabdus sp.
GCTGGCAGCCGCGTTTTGGGCTTCAACTATGACACTGGCGAACGCTATTTGTCAGTGCCCGATTTCCTACCGACCGAGTAGTCGTCAGACTGAAAAATAACCGCCGGGGCGGACCAGATACACCCCGGCGGCTGTTATGCCCCCGGCCCTTTCAGGATATTACCGGTTTTCCGGCTGTCCTGAACTCTCGGCTGGCGGTGGTGCCTGCTTTTCCTCATCGGGTTTGCCGTCGCCATTGTTGTCCAGCAAATCTGGCTTACCATCGCCGTTCACATCCCAAGCGTCGGGAATGCCATTGGCATCGCGATCCCACGCATCGGCTTTACCGTCTTTGTCCGTATCAATAGTTGGAGGCGGCGGTGGCTTGACCGTTTTGGGTTCGGCCATTTTATCCATGACAGGCTTCGTTGACACGTCGGGCTCCGCCGCATGAACAACACCCGCAGCAAATGGGACAACAAATAATAGCGCCATCGCATGAGCGACCCGGTTTTTGGGTTTTGACATTGAATGCTCCTTAGAAAAGACATTCCCCTGTCAGACGCCATCATCGCGGGGATTGCGGCGAAAACCATCAGATTGCGGCCATTTGAGACCGTTAAGGGGCTAACCGCTCGTCGCACTCATTTGGCCGCGCGGGCGATGCAGTCTATCGCGAACGACGCCGTTTCAGGCGCGCAGATATGCGTCGCCGTCCCTCTCTCCATCGTTTTCTAAGCCCGCGCTCGGCCAGCGGCTCCAGAAATCCGTTGGCATGTTCCGGATCAAGCAATTCGTTTTCGGCGATCAGCTTTTCAAACGCACCCGGCTTTTCAAGGTCGAGAAGTTCAAGCGTTCTACCGTCACCGCGTAGCGCCTCAATCGTATCGATCAACGAATTGTTCGCGCGGAATCGTGCTTCGATTTGTTTCACATCGACGTCCAAATGTTCGGCGAGCAAACGTGTGCGCAGCGCAGCAATCGCTACAACGGCATGGCCATTGCCGGGCAGATCTGTATCCAACACAACATCGCATTCGCTATCCAACCCTAGCGAACGGTTGTTCAAATTCGCCGATCCGATCCGCAAAATCTGATCGTCCACAATCATCAGCTTTGCATGGACGTAAATGTCGGCCCCGCCCTTTGTCACCGGTACATAGATGCGGAACCGGTTTTTGGTGTCGACTTTTCCAATGGCTCGGGCAAGCTGTACCCGCGCTGCATCCATTGCCTTTTGCTCCAGCCACCCATCGGCAGTACGCGGCATAATCACCACGATTTCGGGGGCATTGTCCTCCCGCATCCGCGTTGCAATCGCGGCGGCAATTTTGCCAGATGTCAGATATTGGTTCTCGATATAGATGAACTTCTCGGCGGCCGCGATCATGTCGAGAAAAAGCGTCTCAATCTCGCGTACTTCCTCTACCTCGCCATAGGGCGCGCGTGTGCGGGCAATGGCGAGCTGTACCTTCTTGAATGTTACAGCGACATCTTCGGGCCAATCGACCTTAAAATCCTTGACCGGCGGCAGGTTTTTTCCGCCAGCAACATGCCAGCGATCTCTTGCCAATTCGCCCAATGCCCCAGCAACTGGTCCGTCCATCAACATCGTAATGTCATGCCAGGGTGCATAGGGCTTTCCATTTGGCAGACGGCGTTTTGGATCGTCATCGAGATGTTCAGTGGTGTCCCAGCGACCGCTGGCCAAATCTATGCCGCCACACACCGCAATTGCGTCGTCGATCACGACGATCTTTTGGTGATGACTACACCCCACGGGATGTGCGCCGTCAAATTTGAAATCGATCGCGCGCGATGATTCCCAACGGACCAAGGTCCACAAGCTGGTTGGAATTAAAAACTGCTTTAGCGCGCCAAATCGCCATTTTAATATCGCTATCCGCCGTTTAGGATCGCGCTTTGCTAGCCGCAGAAAAAAGCGCGACAGCCGCACACGCTCTGCCCGATCGCCCGGTTCCAGGCTGATCCGGCTATCGAAATCCCAACCGACAAAGATCAGCAGATTGCGCGCGCTTTCGCACAATTCACGCACAAAATGAAAATAGTCAGCAGCATCGACCACCACCGCGACGCGATCAGCATGTTCGATCCGCCAGCAATTGTGGCCAACCCGAACAACGGGATGTTGCGTGACGGGGGGCGCTTTTCCCATATCAGGCTGTGGCAAACATCTCCGGCGTCAAAGCCATCACTGCTTCGCTTCCCGCTTCGATCTTTCGGCGGAGCGCGCCACAATCGGGAAAGAAGCGTTCAGCGAAATAGCGCGCCGTGACCAGCTTTGTTTCGTAAAATGCTTTATCCGTCGCATCATTGTCCAGCGCAGCTTGTGCCGCAACGCCCATGCGCAACCATTGCAGGCCAAGCGCAATTACGCCCATAATGTGCATATAATGATGCGCACCGGCACCTACGTTATTTGGGTTCGCCATGCCGTTTTGCATAAACCACATCGTTGCCGCTTTCAGCTCGCCGGTAGCCTTTTCCAACCGACCAGCAAAATCCGCCATCGCACCGTCTTTAGCCGCAGCACATTCATCGTCGATCAGTTTGAAGAACAACTGCACGGCGCGCCCGCCATTTTGCGCGAGCTTGCGGCCAACCAGGTCCATCGCCTGAACGCCATTTGCGCCTTCATAGATCATGGTAATCCGCGCATCGCGGACATATTGTTCCATGCCCCATTCGCCAACATAGCCGTGGCCGCCATAAACCTGTTGCGCGTTGGTTGCGACGTCATAACCCTTGTCTGTGCCATATCCTTTGATGACCGGCGTCAGCAGCGACAGGATGTCGTCTGCGGCAACGCGCATTTCCTCGGTCGGCGCGCTGTGGATCATGTCCGCCAGCAAAGCCCCGCGCAGGCACAAGGCACGCATGCCTTCGGTAAAGGCCTTTGCATCCATCAGCATCCGGCGCACATCAGGATGCACGAATAACGTGTCTGCTTTTTCGTCGGTATCTTGCGGGCCGGTCAAGGCACGCCCCTGCCGACGGTCTTGCGCATATTGCACAGCATTTTGATACGCGACTTCGGCAACGCCAAGGCCTTGCTGGCCTACGCCAAGGCGTGCGATATTCATCATGATGAACATCGCGGCCAAACCCTTGTTCTCGTCACCCACCAGATATCCGGTCGCTTCGTCATAGTTCATCACGCAAGTTGAGTTTCCGTGGATACCCATTTTATGTTCGAGCGAACCGCAGGCAGCACCATTGCGCGCGCCAAGCGAGCCATCCGCGTTCACAAGGAATTTCGGCACGATAAACAGCGAAATGCCCTTTACGCTGTCTGGCGCGCCGGGTGTCTTCGCAAGAACAAGATGGATAATATTTTCGGCTAGATCATGTTCGCCCGACGAGATGAAAATCTTCGTTCCACTGATCGCGTAGCTACCGTCAGCATTCGGCACAGCCTTGGTGCGGATAAGCCCCAGATCGGTCCCGCAATGTGGCTCGGTCAGGTTCATAGTGCCTGTCCATTTACCGCTAATCATATTCGGCGCGTAAATTGCTTTCAGCTCTTCGGTGCCTTTCACAAGGATTGCCGATACAGCGCCTTGGGTAAGCCCGGGATACATGGCAAAGGCCATGTTTGAACTCGCCATATATTCCTCGAAAGCCATCGACATCACATGCGGCATTCCTTGGCCGCCGAACTCTGTCGGCGCCGACAGAGTTCCCCATCCGCCTTCGCAAAACGCTTTATAGGCCGCTTTAAAACCATCGGGCGTCGTGACAGAGCCATCGGCGTGCCGTGTGCAGCCCTGCTTATCGCCAACGCCGTTAAGCGGGAACAGCTCATTCTCAACGAACTTTGCGCCTTCGGTGAGGATCGCCTCGACTATATCGGCGCTGGCATTTTCAAATCCCGGCATGTTCGCGTATTTTTCAAGCCCCAAAACTTCGTTGAGGTTGAACAGAGTGTCACGCACTGGGGCTTTATACTGGGGCATTCGATTTTCCTCTTGAGTGTCTGGCCGCTCAGGCCGCTTTGGCTTCCGCCGCCTCTACTTTTTCAACCATAGAGACAAATTCAGTCAGTTCTGTGATCGAGCTGTCCAGATCCTGCCGTTGCTTTTTCAGCAAAGCGATCCGGTCACGGCATTTTTCGATGGTCACGCGGCGCTGGATGTTACGACCATCGTTCAGATCGTAAAGATCAATCATCTCACGGATTTCAGCAAGGCTGAAGCCGACGCGCTTTGCGCGCAATATCCATGCGAGCCGCGCACGATCACGCATCGAGTATATGCGCGAAAGCCCCTGCCGCTCTGGAGCGATCAGACCCTGATCTTCGTAAAAACGCAACGCACGCGCCGTTACATCGAATTCCGCTGATAGATCAGAGATGCTATATGTTTCACGGCCCAACGCATCGGGCGTATCTATGGTCGCATCCGCTCGTTTGGCTTCTCGATTTTCTGAATCCATAACCGCCACCTTTCCCTCACCGGCAAGGTAGTCATTACTTTACGTTAGCGTAAACGTCAATCACCAATTCCGCTACGTCACCGTTAGTTGGCGATACCGGTGCTCGTCAGATAAGGGGCGCGTCAGCTGCCGCTGGCTCAGGTTTCACCTCAGGCTTGGGTTCGGTTTCTGGCTGAACCTCTGGTTCAGGCGCTGGCGTCGGCGACGACAGATCGGCCAAAACAATGACCGGCTGGTCCATCTTTGTGATCCCGTACAGCGCCTTGGCAAACGGCAGTGGAAGGCGAAGGCAACCATGCGAAGCGGGGTAGCCGGGAATATGGCCGGCATGAAGTGCGATACCGTCCCACGTCAGTCGCTGCATATAGGGCATCGGAGCATTGCTATAGAGGTTCGATTTGTGATCGACATTTTTCTGCAAAATTTTGAACGCGCCTGTTGGCGTTGAATGCCCTTTTTTGCCGGTCGACATCGTCGAAAACGCGACCAAAGTGCCGCCATCGAAAACGTAAATCCGTTGAATGTCGATCACTGCAACGATCCGCAAATCTTTGACATCGTTAGCGCGCTTCTCCCAAACATATTGCCCGGGTTTTAGCCCGTCAGAGAATGCCTTTTTCTTTGGCGCGGGCGTCATGGGCTTTGGCGTGGGTTTTGCGGGCGTTGGCTTTGGTTCTACGACGACGGGTGAAGGCGGCGCAGGCTGAACGGGCGGCGCCACCACAACGGGCTGTTCATTTTCTGCTTCAGGCTGCGAAACGGTCTGCGCAAAGACGAGACTCGGCGCAACGGCCATTAGGGTGAAACCTGCCAAAAAGCGGGCTGAACGGCGCATATTGAAACTCCCTGCTCATTATTTCTATCGTTGAAGCGTTCTGTGTGTACGATGAAACGTTTGGTCGATCAACCACGATCTGCTTCAACTCGTCGCATCGCAGAGCAAATGGTGCAAAGCATGTAACAATTACGCTCAAGCGCGAGGAATTTGCGCCAAGCCGCGATATCGTACCTTCAATGTTAACCCAAAGTGACTTATTTCGTTCCTATGGATA
>JBEBKE010000158.1:0-5391 GCA_040079555.1 Sphingorhabdus sp.
CCGCGTTCTTCGGCAGTTACTGCTGCGAAAATCACACTGCGGCGCGGCTTCGGTCCGCTGGCTAATGCACGCGCTGCTTCCAGCAACGTAGCGGTGCCTGACGCATTGTCCATTGCTCCGTTAAAGACCTTGTCCCCCTCTTTCGTCGCCTCGACACCATTGTGATCAAGATGCGCCATCAACAGCACATATTCGCCCGCCAGTGCCGGGTCGGACCCGGGAATCATGCCGATGACATTGGGGCTGGTGACGGTATTCGAGCTGGTCGTGCGCTCAATTTTGGCATTGGCTTTCAGCTTAAAGCCTTTGGGGCGGCCTTTGTCCTTGTCTGCTTCGGCAAGGATCTCCGCCAGCTTTTTGGGCGCGGTTGCGAACAGTTCCGTTGCCGCCGCTTCGCCCAATTGCGCGGAAAATCGGATTGCCGGAGCTTCGTCGAAACTGCTGCCATCGGGCATGGCCCAGCCCATCGCTGGGTGCTGCGGATCGTTCAAGTTGCGCGCCCAGGGACGGGTGCGTTCAGACTCCAGCGTGCGGATCGTGATAAGGCCAATCGCCCCTTGTGCCTCCGCCATTTTGGCTTTGCTCCGCCCATAATGCGCGCCGATATCGCTCGGCATGCCCTTGGGAAAACCCGCTAGGACGGCAACGATTTTGCCCTTTGCGTCGATGCCTTTGTAATCGTTTTGGCCATTTTTTTGGTCATCGATTCCAAATCCGGCAAAAGCCACATTGCCTTCGACGACCTCGGTGCCGCTTTTGCGGGCAGGGCCAAAACGAACATCTTGGCGCAGGGCAAAGTCACGGCCGTTGATGGAAAACTTGGCGGCTTTCTCATCATTCAAATTGGCGTTGAACGGGACCTGTTGAAACCAGCCTTTGTCCGACCCTGGCTGCATACCCATCGCCCGGAACCGGCTAGCGACATATTCAGCGGCGATGTCGTAACCACGCGTGCCGGTTTCGCGGCCTTCAAGTGCGTCACTCGCCAAAAACTCGACATGCGCACGCATGGATTCAGGCGTGATAATCTCGGCGGGGGCATCGGTTGCACCCACAACCATCGGCAGTGCGGCAAGCAAAAATGCGCGGGGTATAATGGACATGGTCTCTCCTGAATTTTCTGTCTTCTGCGGTAGGGATTGGGCCGATCCAGTCAAGCGGCCAATGGCCGTCATAAGCCGACCTACCGCGGGCATACCTCCCAAAATTTGCCCGCGATTCGGGGTCAACGCATACCCGGTTGTCACATTATGTTGCTGCATTTGACATCAAAGCGTCACCATTTTGACGGGAAAACTGTCATGTTGGCCCATTAGAGAGGTCTTGCGACCGCCTCGGGCAAACACCGCGGCGCTAAAATTGTCAGCATCATAAAGAGGGCCTCTCCTATGCGTATTCGTTATCTGCTTTTGCTTTCCTGCGTCCCGTTTTCCTCCCCCACTTTTGCGCAGTCTCCTGTCGATGAAAGCGTCGAAGAAGAGGCCGCAATTGTCGTTTTTGGCCAAGGTCAGACGCGTCAGGTTCAAGAGCTGGATGGCGAAGACCTCTCAATTCTGGCTCCAGGCACCAGCCCGCTAAAGGCCATCGAGAAACTACCCAGCGTCAATTTCCAGTCGGCCGACCCGTTCGGCACCTATGAATGGTCAAGCCGCGTATCGATTCGCGGTTTCAATCAGAACCAGCTTGGCTTCACGCTCGACGGTATTCCATTGGGTGATTCTAGCTATGGCAACAACAACGGCCTCCATATCGGCCGCGCGATCATTTCTGAAAATATCGGCGTAACGCACGTGTCGCAGGGGTCCGGATCGATTGGCACGCAGGCGACCAACAATCTGGGCGGTACGCTCGAATTCTTCTCGGCTGATCCCAACACTGGCACCGGCGCCGATGCCAATCTGACCTATGGTTCTGAAAACACGTTGCGCGGTTTTGCGCGGCTGAACTGGGGCGAGGCAGGTGGCATTCGCGGCTTTGTTTCGGGTGTCTATCACAATGCCGAAAAATGGAAGGGCGGCGGTGACCAGCGCAACTGGCAGATCAATGCCAAAGCGATCATCCCGGTCGGTGAAGCCGAATTTGACGCTTACTTTAGCTATTCCGACCGCGCGGAGCAGGATTATCAGGATCTGTCGCTCGAAATGATCAACCGGCTTGGCTATGATCATGACAATTTCTTCCCCGATTATGCAGCCGCGATCCGGGCAGCACAATTCAACTTCACCGCCCCGATCAACAACCGCGACGACAGCTATTATGATGCGTCGGGCCTGCGCAAGGATACGCTCGCCGCTTACGGCTTGTCCGCGCCGCTGGACGAAGGCGTAACCTTCAAGATTAAGGCCTATTATCACGACAATACCGGCCAAGGCACATGGGGTACGCCTTATGTCGCTAGTCCGACCGGCGTTCCTATGTCGATCCGCACAACCGAATATGACATCCAGCGTGGCGGTGTATTCAGTTCGCTGAATGCCGAGATTGGCGATCATGAAATCACCGTCGGCGGCTGGTATGAGCATAATGACTTTACCCAGGCCCGGCGTTTTTATGCCTATGAAAGTCTGACTAACCCCGGCCGCGATCACACCAAGTTCCAGCGCAACCCGTTCTTCACGCAGTGGGAGTTTGATTTCAATACCGACACGCTGCAATATTATGTGCAGGATACAATGAAATTCGGCGAACTGACTGTTAACGTCGGCTGGAAGGGTTTTCAGGTCAACAACGAAGCCATTCCAATCGTTCAAGGTGGCCTGGCCTCTGGCAAAATCAAGTCGAAAGACTGGTTTCAACCACATGCAGGCGTCGCCTATAAGCTGGGCGGCAATGCCGAAATTTTTGCTGGCTTTACTCAGGTAATGCGCGCCTTTGTGTCTTCGTCCACCAGTGGTCCGTTTTCGACAACGATCAATGGTTTCAACGCGCTTCGGACACGCGGCCTGAAGCCTGAGGAATCGGACACATATGAACTGGGCGCTCGGTTCAACAACTCGACCTTCAATGGCGTGATCGGCATCTATTATGTCAATTTCCGTAACCGTTTGCTGGGTATCCCCACCGGTCCGGGCATTGTGGGCAACCCCTCCATTCAGCAAAATGTCGGTGCGGTCCGTTCATTGGGCTTCGAAGCTGCGAGTGATGTCCGTCTCGGCGGCGGACTGACTCTGTTTGCCTCCTACAGCTATAACGACGCAACGTATCGGGACGACGTTGTCGTGCCCGATGCCAATCCGCTTTTCCAACCGACCGACATTTTCATTAAGGGTAACGATGTTGTCGATACGCCCAAGCATATGCTTAAGGGCGAAATCGCCTATGATAGCGATGGCCTGTTCGGTCGGATCGGTGCCAGCTATATGAGCAAGCGTTTTTTCGCCTATCAAAACGCCCTGACTGTCAACCGCGTGCTGGCGACCGCGACTAGCCGGGGCTCGATCACCGCGCTCGATAGCGACGCATTTATACCGAGCCGGGTGTTGATCGATGCATCGCTTGGCTATCGCTTTGACATGGGGCTGCGCGCTCCGGTTGAAATTCAGCTCAACGCGACTAACCTGCTCGATAAGAAATATGTTTCGACCATTGGATCAAACGGTTTCGGGAACAGCGGCGACAATCAGACCTTCCTCGCGGGAGCGCCGCAGCAGTTTTTTGCAACCGTAAAGGTCGGGTTCTGATGAAACGGACGATCCTTGCGGGTAGCGCACTATTATTGGGGGCGTTGCCCGCCGGGGTTCTCGCCGAACCCGTGCTGCTGATCTCTATCGATGGCCTGCAACCCGCCGATGTGATCGAGGCGGAAAAGCGCAAGATCGACATCCCGAACCTGAAGCGGTTTGTGAAAGAAGGCAGCTATGCCAGCGGAGTGCGCGGTGTGTTACCTACCGTCACCTATCCCAGCCACGCAACTTTACTGACCGGGGTCAGTCCGTCCAAACATGGTATTGTCGGCAATACCAGCTTTGATCCGATGCAGATCAACCAAAATGGTTGGTATTGGTATGCCAGCGATTTCAAGGTGCCAACGCTTTCGGATGCCGCCGCCAAAGCCGGAATGACCACCGCCAATGTCCATTGGCCGGTCAGCGTGAAGGCCGACGCAATCAAATGGAACTTGCCGCAAATCTGGCGGACCGGCCATTCTGACGATGTAAAGCTGATGAATGCCCTCGCCTCGCCGGAGTTGGTCGAATCGTTGGAAGCGGAACTTGGGGCTTATGCTCAAGGCATTGACGAGAGCATCGAGGGCGACGAAAATCGCGGCCGTTTTGCCGTTGCCCTAATCAGCCGTGAAAAGCCTGATTTCGCGATCGTCTATCTGACGGCGCTCGATCACGAACAGCACGGCGAAGGGCCGGATACGCTGCAAGCGCACGCGGTCATGCGGCGCATAGATGCTATAGTGGGCAAGCTGATCGCCGCGCAAATGAAAGCCCATCCTGACTCCGTGATTGCTGTCGTTTCGGATCATGGCTTTTCCAAGATAGATACTGAGATCAACCTGTATCGCGCCTTCATCGACGCCGGGCTGATCGCGCTGGACGATAAAGGAAAGATCAAAAGCTGGGAGGCCAGCCCTTGGAATTCCGGCGGCTCATCGGCCATCATGCTGGCGCGGCCGGATGATGCGAGCTTGCAGACGAAAGTCCGCGCATTGCTGGCCGATCTGAAAGCTGATCCGAAAAACCGGATCGCCGCGATTGCGGGGCGCGATGAGATAAAGGCAATGGGGGGCAATCCGCTCGCCAGCTTCTATGTCAGCTTTGAACTCAATGCCTATGCCGGTGGATTCAAAGGAGCTGACACGCCGCTAATCGGGCCGTCGACCAGCAAAGGAACGCATGGCTATTTTCCGACGAACCCACAGATGCGCTCTACCTTCATGATGATGGGCAAAGGCTTGGCAAAGGGCCGCAACCTGGGCGAAATCGATATGCGCAATATTGCCCCGACTTTGGCCGCCATCATGGGTGTGGCTTTGCCAGACGCGGAATTGCCGCCCATTCGTTAGGGTCTGGCCTTAGGCTTGCCCAATTGCAAATTGCAACGCTTTCCGCTCTCTGCCATTCACCGGCATAGAGCAGGAGAGTTTTACATGGGTGTTGCGAAGAAAATTGGCTGGTCAGCCTTAGCGGTTGTCAGCGCCTTGGCTGTTTCTGGGCTAGTTTGGGAACCGCTTGCGGCGACCGACCAATCCGCGCCCGCCAAACGCGCCTATGATGTCGAAATCGTCCGTGACGAATTCGGTGTGCCGCACATCAATGGAAAGACCGACGCCGATACGGCCTATGGCCTTGCCTTTGCGCATAGCGAGGATGATTTTGGGACCATCCAAGAAGTCGTGTCGATGGCGCGCGGGCGCTATGGCGCGATGATCGGATCGGACGG
>JBEBKE010000159.1:0-5381 GCA_040079555.1 Sphingorhabdus sp.
AGTCAGCCTGAAAAACTTACGCAGCTTCCCGTGCGTCCGCGAAAAAGAGGCAGATGGCAGCTTGAGCCTTCACGGTTCCGTGTTCTCGATATCGGACGGATTGCTCCACATTCTTGATGAGAGCAGTGGCGAGTTTTCGGCTCTTTCCTGATGACTGACTTCTACGATGATTTGGACGCGAGCCGGGCAGAGACGCGGCGATTGATTGAGCTAGGCGCGCATGATCGGCGGTCCGAGGCGCATTGCCCATCGCTTGCGACTTTGGATGCAGATGGATCGCCCACACAGCGCATCATGATCCTTCGCCATGTGGATTGGGATGCGCGGAATTTGCGATTTCATACGGATGCCAGATCGTTGAAAACGGAACAGATTGCAAAGCGGAACGCCGCGTCTGTTCTATTTTATTTGCCAGAAAGTAAGATTCAGCTTCGGTTGAATGGAACGATCTCGCTTGTCACGACTGGCGAAGCGGTCGATTGTGCGTGGAACGAAGCGACACTGTTTGCCCGCCGATGCTATATGGCAACAACCGCACCGGGATTGCACAGCGCACAACCGGTTTCAGGACTTCCAGAATTTATAGTGGGCCGCCAACCGACGGAACAGGATATCGCGCCAGCCCGCGAAAATTTCGCACTGTTGCATCTAAAATTCGATACTTTGGAATGGCTATATTTGGCCAATGCCGGTCACAGACGCGCGCGTTGGATATGGAGCGACGTGAACTGCGAATGGCAGGGATGCTGGCTTGTTCCCTAGATTCGGCAACCGGAAAGATAGGCCTCAATCATCAGCCGATGTCGCTCAGATGCCAGCGCCAAATCAGGTTCTCGCCTGCTTTCCATATTTACATATACCGCATCTGCTTTTTCAAGAACGACATAGTTGGAAAGCGAGCCATCGCTTTTCCTGACAGGCTCGTGCCACACATGTACGCCTACATTGACTAAGCTTTTGCGGCAGCGGACGTCATATTCTTGAATCGTCGGTGCAACAAATGGCAAAATTGCATAGCTGTCATGATCCTTTAGGTCCGCTGGACCATCACCACCGAAAAAACCATCTTTGCGTGGACGGAATTTACCACGCGAAGCTGAGGTTGCATCAAGAATGGTGATCTCACCTCTGCCTGCGCCGAAACCGGGCGAGTTGGTGTGCAGCGCGATGATCGGTTGGCCCGCTGGACGCTGGTCCAGATGCGCTGCGGTGAATAAAGGCGTTGTCGGCGAAAAATTTCGGTTCGGATCGCAGCGCGAAACGATGGCTGGCCGCCCTCCGCATGTTCCCTTGCCTGGCTGCATTCGGCTGCTGCCGGGGCCAGAGTTCACAACAATGGCAACTCCGCCATGGGCTTTCAGCGCAGTAATTGCCGAGTCAAACGCCGCATTTTCATCGTCATGCGGGATTACCCATAACGGCCCTAAAGGCTTGTTTGAATTCGAAAAACGTACCAAATGCCAATCGAAACCTGCCTCCGAAAAGCGCGCTTCGCTGACCGTCAAGCCGTCCAAATATAAAGGATCGACGGTATGTCGGGCGAGATCATCGTCCTGCAAACTCGCTAGTTCGGCTTTGGCGACGTCTCGCCATGAAATTATGGTCTCAGCGTGCAAAGGCAAAACCGCCCCGACACCGACGATCAGAACCAACAGCGTGATGATCAGCTTTCGCAATGTTATGTCTTTGCAGCTTTCTTGGCGGGCGTTTTTTTGGCAGCGGCCTTTTTCGGGGAAGCCTTTTTGGCAGGTGCCTTACGTTTCGCTTTGCCTTTGGCCGGACCTTTGGCGGCGCGTTCGTCGATCAGCTGCGCTGCTTCCTCAATCGTTATCTCTTCCGGAGCGATTGTTTTGGGCAAAGTCGCGTTGTTGGTGCCATCTGTGACATAAGCGCCGAAACGGCCCTCCATCACTTTCAGTTCCAACTCCGTGCGCGGATGTGCGCCAAGGACTTTGATCGGTTCACGGGCAGCACCGCGACCTCGACCACCGCCAGCGGCAGCCTCAGCAAGTTTCACAACCGCTGCATTCATGCCCGTTTCAAAAACATCGTTCGTCGACTGCAGACGCGCGTATTTACCTTGATGCGCCAGATATGGGCCATAGCGACCAATGCTCGACGTCACTGGCTCACCGCTTTCAGGATGTGTGCCGACGGTGCGTGGCAGTGAAAGAAGCCTGATAGCCCATTCAAGGCCAAACTCGTCAGATGGCACATCCTTGGGGATTGACGCCCGCTTAGCATCTTTGCCCTCGCCCATTTCGACATATGGTCCAAAACGTCCCGATTTCCGCGTGATATCAAGATCGGTTTCAGGATGTTTGCCAAGCACTTCTGGGCCGCTGTCGCCGCCATTCTCGCCGCCGGGTTGCCCGAATTTACGTGTGAATTTGCATTCGGGGTAGTTCGAACAGGCAACAAACGCACCAAAACGTCCGCCACGCAGCGCAAGCTTTCCGCTCTCGCATTTTGGACAAGTCCGTGGATCGCTACCGTCCTCATTTTCAGGAAACAGATAGGGTGCTAAAAACTTATCGAGTTCAGCGGTAATATCCGACGGTTTTTGGTCCATGACTTCAACCGTTTTGGGTTTGAAGTCATGCCAAAATGCTTCGAGCACTTTTTGCCATTGTGCTTCACCGGAACTGACTTGATCAAGTTGATCTTCAAGGCTCGCCGTAAATTCATAGGCAACGTAGCGTTCAAAAAATCGTTCCAGAAATGCTGTTAAAAGACGCCCTGATTCTTCTGCAAAGAAACGGTTTTTCTCAATTCGAACGTAGGAGCGATCTTTCAGAACCTGAATTGTCGAGGCATAGGTCGAAGGCCGTCCGATACCCAATTCTTCAAGCCTTTTTACAAGGCTTGCTTCCGAAAACCGTGGTGGCGGTTGCGTGAAATGTTGTACTTTTTCGACTGAGCGCTTCGCAGGCGCATCTCCCTTTGCCATCGCCGGCAACAAGGCACCGTTTTCATCGTCCTTATCGTCGATGCCTTCTTCGTAAAGCGCGAGGAAGCCTGGGAATTTAATCACCTGACCGGTCGCGCGCAACGCGTGTTGGCCCGTTCCATCGAGCATATCGATGGTGGTGCGCTCCATACGTGCCGACGCCATCTGGCTGGCAAGCGCGCGCTTGTATATCAGGTCATAGAGCTTTGCATGATCGCCCGATCCAGCCTTGTCCTTGCCAAAATCGGTTGGGCGAATTGCCTCATGCGCTTCTTGCGCGTTTTTGGCTTTGGTCTGATATTGGCGCGGTTTGTCAGGAACATAGCCCGCGTCATAACGATCTGATATCGCTTTGCGGGCGGCGGAAATGGCGCTGTGATCCATCTGCACACCGTCGGTACGCATATAGGTAATCGCGCCATCTTCGTATAGATTTTGCGCCACGCGCATCGTGTGACTGGCAGAGAAACCCAGCTTACGCGCCGCCTCTTGTTGCAATGTTGATGTCGTGAACGGCGGCTGCGGATTGCGGGTGACCGGCTTTGTCTCAACGCTATCGACGCTAAAATGCGCTGCCTCCACCGCAGCCCGTGCGGCCTCGGCGTCGCCTTCGTTACCGATGGTCAGCTTGTCGAGCTTTTCACCCTTAAAGCGGATCAGTCGAGCCTCAAAGCCCTGCCCCTTGTGCTCCATCTGCGCCGATACTGACCAATATTCCTGCGCACGAAAGGCTTCAATCTCGCGCTCGCGTTCAACAATCAGGCGCAATGCAACCGATTGAACACGTCCCGCCGATTTGGCTCCCGGCAATTTGCGCCACAGCACGGGCGACAGCGTAAATCCGACCAGATAGTCAAGCGCACGGCGCGCGCGATAAGCGTCGATCAAATCGGTATCGAGTTCACGCGGACGCGCCATCGCCTCGGTCACCGCAGCCTTGGTAATCGCGTTAAAGGTGACGCGCTCAACCAATTTCGGCAGCGCCTTTTTATTGGCAAGCACTTCCTGCACGTGCCAGCTAATCGCTTCGCCTTCGCGGTCAGGGTCGGTAGCGAGGATAAGCTTATCCGCCTTTTTCGCAGCATCGGAAATCGCCTTTAGCTGCTTTGCTTTGTCAGGATAATTATCCCACAGCATCGCAAAGCCATCGTCAGGGTTCACCGAGCCATCTTTAGGCGGCAGATCGCGGATGTGGCCGTATGACGCCAATACCGTATATCCGGGGCCAAGATACTTCTCGATTGTCTTTGCTTTTGCGGGTGATTCTACGACAACTAACTGCATGATATTTTTACTTTTTCCTAATCTCTCGCGTACACGCATAGGCTGACGGGGTTTGATGGGGTTCGTCAAGGGGCTTTTTCGAGAGTGAATCTTAGGCCGTTAAACGCACCTTTGCCCCGGCGCCGCGCTCCAACTTTCCGGCAAGCTCATATTCGAGCAACACCGATTGTACTAAGGGCGACGACAAACCTGATTGCCGAACAAGCTCGTCAACGGCGACAAAGGTCATTCCGAGCAATTCGGTGACCGCCCGCCGTTCGGGATCGCCAGCCTCAACAGGATCAAGTGGAAGGGATGTTTGGCGCGGCTTTGATGTAGGCATCCGCAGATCAAGCGGGCGCACCAATTCGATGATCTCGCTGGCATCCTGCACCAACGTAGCTCCTTCGCGGATGAGTTGATTACAACCTCGTGCGCGCGGATCCAACGGCGAACCCGGAACCGCCATCACTTCGCGCCCATATTCCCCGGCCAGCCTTGCCGTGATAAGCGAGCCTGACTTTGGCACAGCTTCAACGACCACGGTGCCGAGCGCTAACCCAGCGATAATACGATTGCGATGCGGAAAATGCCGCGCGCGGGGTTCTGTGCCGGGTTGCATTTCTGCAATCAGCAGCCCCTTTTCGGCGACTGCACGCTGCAAATCCCCATTTTCAGGAGGATAAACGATATCGATTCCGCCAGCTATCACGCCAATTGTGCCGGTCTTGATTGAGCCGACATGCGCGGCGGTGTCTATCCCGCGTGCCAACCCCGATGCGACCACAACACCAGCGTCACCCAATTCCATAGCCAGATTTCGTGCGAAGCGGCAAGCGGCTGCCGATGCGTTCCGCGCGCCGACCATGGCTATCACTTGCTTGCTTGCCAGCGCGATGTCCCCCATCACCATGATTGCGGCGGGGCCATTGTCTATTTCCGCCAGCAGGTCCGGATAATCGATATCGTCTAGAAAGATGTGGCGTGCGTTCAGACCACGGGCCTGCACCAATTCCTGCTCGATAGTGGCGACCGGAGCACAGCGAAACTTTCCGCCGCCGCGCATCGCCAAATCGGGCAGTGCGGCGAGTGCGGCCCGCGCGCTGCCAAAACGCGCGATTAGCTGCCGATAGCTAACCGGCCCGATATTCGGTGATCGGATAAGCTG
>JBEBKE010000160.1:0-5314 GCA_040079555.1 Sphingorhabdus sp.
GGATAAAGTCCGGTGAAATTTTCTGCCATAGAAACCCCGTTGCGAAAAACGCGATAAAATCATCGGCAGCGTATCGACACCCCTTCGAATGCTGTCCGGCGCATTATGCGGGCCACAGGGTTATGGTGTCAAACAAATTAACCACGCAGTTTAGCCATATTAGCCGATTGGGAATTTAGAACCTGCCGCACGGCTACCAGCTATAGAAATGTCCGGTCCGGCTTTTCTGTCATCGCTTGGCTGGCCCAGTTCCTCACAAAAGTCGAACCAAGATTTCCCAAGTTGGTTTACAAACTCGACTAGGCCGTCCCTGTCGGCATCGGCGTACATCGGAACCCATAATATGCGGCCATATTCATCGCCGGGAATTACTACATAATGGTTGGTTAGGTATATCACAGCTCTAATTGATCGGCAGGAACCGTTTAGAATTCTGCCCAGTGTAGCCAGCATAAATTCCGGTGGTAGCACCTTCAGGCCGTCATTGATGAGCAGCAAAATGCCTTGATAATCTTCATACCCGAAGTTTTGCTGCGTTGACTTGATCTGCGCATTTGCCTTTTTAACGATCCGCGCGATTGGAGCGCGGTAAAGTGCTATGAAGGCTTTCAGATATTCGGCCGTCACTTCGGCATCGAGTGCCAGCGGTGTTTTGCCATATCTTGCGTAGATCTGACGATTAACGACGGTCATTTTTTCACGAAACTGCTTGGTGCTACCGACCTCAGTTTCAAGTGTCTTTAATTCAACGATTACCTTGCTTTTCGGGAAGATATAGTCTGCATTTTGAACTTCATATTCGGAGTGAAGTTTATCAATCCGCAAGCCGTCGACACGTTCCACAAAGATATCGAAAGTTTTTTCGTCAGAACAGCTTCTATGCAGCGCCAAGTCGTTCTCGCTAAACCACTCTACGCCTTTGTCATCAATCTTAGGCATTCAGGCAGAGCTTCCTTAATAGAATTTGGACCACCAAATTTTTTCCCCCAATCAATGCGCCGCGCCCCAGCTTGGTCCGACGCCGATTTCAACGCCCAGCGGCACCGATAGCTTGACCAATGGTTCCGCTGCACCCGCCATAACGGCTTCGATGATTTTGCTCGCCGCAGCGACATCGGCTTCGGGCAGTTCAAACACCAATTCGTCATGGACCTGCAAAAGCATTTTGACGTGGGGCAAGCCCGCTTCCGCCAAAGCAGGTCCCATGCGGACCATCGCGCGTTTGATAATGTCAGCGCTGGTCCCTTGGATCGGCGCGTTGATCGCGGCACGTTCGCTGCCCTGACGTTCAGCGGCATTGGATGATTTAATCCGCGGGAACCAGCATTTGCGGCCAAATAAGGTTTCGGTAAAACCGGTCTCACGCACGCTTTCGGTCGTTTCCTGAATATAGGCGCTGATGCCGGGGAAGCGCTTGAAATAAGCGTCAATCAACTGCTGCGCTTCTTCGGACGACGATTCCAGCCGCTTGGCTAAGCCCCAGCGCGAAATGCCGTAAAGGATCGAGAAGTTGATCGTCTTCGCCCTGCCCCGCGTATCGCGATTGACCTCTCCAAACAGTTCGCGCGCGGTGCGGGCGTGGATGTCTTCGCCTTCCTCAAACGCTTCGCGCAATGGCCCGACATCGGCGATATGCGCCGCCAGCCGCAGCTCGATTTGGCTATAGTCGGCGGACAGGATAACATTGCCCGGTTCGGCCACAAAGGCATCGCGGATTTGGCGACCGGTTTCGGTGCGGATCGGAATGTTCTGCAGATTGGGATCGGTTGAGGACAACCGCCCAGTCTGCGCTCCAACAAGGCTATAGCTGGTATGCACGCGCCCGGTTTTCGGATTAATCTGTTGCTGCAGGCTATCGGTATAGGTGGATTTCAACTTGGCTAGTTGCCGCCATTCCAGCACCTTGCCTGCTATCTCCACACCCTGCCCGGCCAACTCCTCCAGCACGGTGACATCGGTTGAATACTGCCCTGACTTGCCCTTTTTGCCGCCCTTATGCCCCATTTCGCCAAACAGGATTTCGCCCAATTGTGCGGGGCTGCTGATCAAGAACGAACGACCGGCCAAGGCATGGATTTCCTTTTCCAGCACCGCGCCTTGCTCGGCGAACTCGCCCGACAGCCGCGCTAGCACGGCACGATCGACTTTGATGCCAGCACACTCCATCTGCGACAGCACAGGAACCAACGGGCGGTCCACCAGCTCATACACCCGCGTCACTTTTTCAGGGGCGAGCCGCAGTTTCAGATGGTGCCATAACCGCAAAGTCACATCAGCGTCCTCGGCGGCGTATTTGGTTGCTTCAGCCAATGGTACTTCGGCAAAACTGATTTGGCTTTTGCCCGTGCCGGTCAGCGATTTGTAACTGATCGGTTTGTGCCCCAGATGCAGTTGGGACAGTTCGTCCATCCCATGCCCTTGTCGGCCAGCGTCCAACGCAAAGCTCATCGCCATCGTGTCGTCGAACGGGCGAATATTCAGGCCGTGTTGGCGCAGAACCGACATATCATATTTCAAATTCTGCCCGATTTTCAGGACGGTTTCGTCCTCAAGCAAAGTTTTTAGCCGCGCAACAGCGTCGGCCAGCGCGATCTGGTCTGGCTTCTCGGCAAACATATCGGTGCCGCCATGTGCCAGTGGCACATAGCAAGCCTCGCCCGGCGTGATCGCCAGCGAAAAGCCCACCAACGTCGCGGTCGCCGCTTGCAGGCTATCGGTCTCGGTATCAAAACCGCAAATGCCCTCTGCTCGCGCACGAGCAATCCAGTGATCGAGCCGGTCGAGTGTTGTCACGCACTCATACTCAGCCGCCTCAATCGGCGGCATCGGCGCAGGCTTTGCCGCGCCGCCCGATACAGGCGCGCTGGCAGCCACGTCGCTTTTGACTTCGGCCTTTGGCTGCCCCGCAATCGCTTTGTTTGCAGCCGCAGTGTCGCTGCCTTTGCCAATACGGTTGAGCAAAGTGCGGAAACCATGTTCTTCTAAGAACGGGCGCAGCGGCCCTTCGGGGATCGGCTGCAACGCCATATCGTCGAGCGCTATCGGCAACGGGCAGTCTTCTTTCAGCGTGACCAGCACTTTTGAAAGCCGCGCCATATCGGTATGCTCGATCAAATTGTCGCGCATCTTTGACGGTTTCATATCCGCAGCCGCCGCCAACACATTGGTTAAATTGCCAAATTCGACGATCAGTTTTGTCGCGGTTTTCGGACCGATGCCCGGAATCCCCGGCACATTGTCCGACGCATCCCCCATCAGCGCCAAGACATCACCAACCAGTTCCGGGCCAACGCCGAATTTCTCGATCACCTCGGCGCTGTGGATGCGTTTGTCCTTCATCGTGTCGAACATATCGACGCCGTCGCCGACCAGCTGCATCAGGTCTTTGTCCGACGAAATAATCGAAACTCGCCACCCCTTTGCCCGCGCGGCAATCGTATAGCTGGCGATCATATCGTCGGCCTCGACATTTTCTTCCTCCACCATCGGCAAAGAAAACGCGCGCGTCGCATCGCGGATCAGCGGGAATTGCGGAACCAAATCCTCAGGCGCAGGCGGACGGTTGGCTTTATATTTGTCGTAGATATCATTGCGGAAACTCGTGCCCGATTTATCCAGCACTACGGCCAAATGCGTGGGACCATCGGCGGCATGCAAATCATTCGCCAGCTTCCACAACATGCTGGAATAGCCAGCAACTGCACCCACCGGCACACCCGCTGGATTGGTCAGCGGCGGCAGGCTGTAATAGGCGCGGAAGATATAGGCAGAGCCATCGACGAGGTAGAGATGCTTTTCATCAGACATGCAAAGCGGATAGCATCGGCCTTTGCTTGAGTCTTGCGCAAATCATGTTTGCGTCACAGCAACTTTCAATTCCGCTGGCGCACCGCCCGACAGGCGAACCAACCGTGGTCGCCCCTCTGCCATCCATTGCCAGCGGAAAAAGCGAACGGCGGTAACATGCCCGACGATGATTCCGCCCATGCGTTTATGCGAGAGGATCGATGGCAGGTTATAGTCTGCGATCCGGCTCATCGACCAAGCGCAATCCTGCCCGCGTAGCCACTCTGCAGTGCCAGCCCATAACGCCGCAAATCCTCGCCTCAGCCGGTGTTCGGGTCGCACCCAAAGGCCGGTATCCCATCCGGCATCATTGGGAACCGAAAAGCGGACATGCACCTCAACCTCAACAAACGGGCCGCGCCCGACCCAGTTCACACCGACGAGTTCGTTTTTGCTGTTAAACGCGCCAAGGCAGACCAGCCCCTGCGCAAAGCGTGTGGCCTGCACTTCGGTCGGAACATCAATCTGGTGCTGTGCCAAAGCGGCAGCGTCCAGATAGTCCACCCGAAAACCGCGCGGCATTTTTCGCATTCCCTCAACAGGCACGGCCAATAAAGAATAGCGGTTATATCCCAACATCCCCGCACGCGCCGCAAATCGCGCAGCTGCATAGGAAAGCAGCCCTGCGACGCCGAGCATTTGGATTGTCGAAACTGAAGGCAATTTGGGCTCCGTCGGAAAGTGTTTTGGCTATAGCGACGATTTTCCAAATATTCTCTGAATATCAGCGCGCCACCCCCTCGCCGATTTCGAAATACGGCTTGTCGCTGCCTGTGTATTATGACAGCAACACGCACAGATGACGAGTTTTCAGCAAATCGACCTGATGGCACGCGGCGCGGCAATTGCATTGTTCCTTTTGTGGAGCTGGATATTGCTGCGCGATCACCGCGACGTGCTCGCCGCGCGCTTGGCGATTGCGATGAACGCCGGGATTATCGGCTATGTGCTCGCGACATTATCGGGGAGCAATGACCCAAGTCCGGTTCGGCTTATCTGCTCAATTTTTGCAGGCTCCACCCCCGGACTGTTTTGGCTGTTCGCACGAACATGGTTCAACGACCGGCAGCATCTAGAACGTTGGACCGTGCTGCTCGTAGCGCTTTCGGTGCTGAATATTATCGCGATGCAATGGACGTTTCGACATTTTAACAGCGTCAATATGTTCGCAGGAACGATGTTCAGAGTCGGCATGTTCGCCTTTGCCGCTGCTGGATTGTGGGAGGCTTGGCGCGGGCGCGAGGGTGACCTTGTGGAAATTCGTCGGCGCATGCGTCCGCGGATTGCAGCTGCCGTTGGGATATCGGTTATCCTGATCGCGATAGTCGAGATTGCAGTTTATAATTTGCATGCTCCTGAATGGATGGCGCGCGCGGTCGGCGTCGAAATTGCAATCCTCACCTTGCTGTTCTGCACGGCGATGTTTGGGATGCGCGAAAGCGACCTGTTCGGCGCTCCGCCCAAGGTG